>NZ_JBQXDJ010000083.1:0-14779 GCF_052601015.1 Chitinimonas violaceus
GCTCGTCACTGAGCATCAATCGGGGCATAGCAAACCCGCAGGGTGATTGGTATAGGAACCGTAATTCTGCGGGTTTGCTGCGCTTCTTCAATATACCGAAGTCAAAACGTCAACAGACCCTAAGAACTTGTTCAAAGTCTCGCGAGCGAGGGCGAGAAAAGGCGGAAGTAGCTGAGAAATCGGAGTTTGCGAGTGGTAAATGAGTTTTCTGAAGGTGTTTTCAACGACATATTGCTGACGCGTAGCAGACTTCGAACAGGTTCTTAGAAGAATAACGATGCGGTTGATACGTTTATTAGGGGTTCTGGTTGCGCTTGGTTTAAGCGTAGGTGGTTGGGCTTATTGGACCGCGATTGCAGACCCGGTAGTTCGTGAGGCGGTGGTGGCGCTTGCTGGTTGGCCAAAGGGCGAGCCCCCAATTACGGCATTGTTGATTTCCGACATTCATGTAGCAGGGCCGGATATGCCGCCTGATCGATTGGTACGCATCGTGGCGCAAATCAACAAATTGCAGCCGGATATTGTGCTGATTGCGGGCGACTTTATCAGTGATAAGAGAACCGCCACCCGTTACTATCCGATGCATGAAGGTGTGGCGCCATTGGCAGAGCTTAAGCCACGCTTGGGTACCTTTGCAGTAATGGGGAATCACGACCACTGGCGTGGTACGGTTGAGGCGCATGAGGCATTGAAGGCTGCGGGTGTGCGTGTGCTCGACAATCAAGCCGCAGTGTCGGGCCCACTTGCAATTGGTGGGCTTGACGATGCTTTTACCGGCCAGGCGGATTTACCAGCAACCATTACGGCAGTGCGTGGTTTGCCCGGCGCGCGCATCTTGCTCCGCCATAGCCCAGACCCTTTTCCAAATGTGCCGGACGATATTGGTTTGATGCTGGCGGGCCATACGCATTGCGGCCAGATCCGGTTACCTATAGTTGGTGCCATTGCCACCATGTCTGATTACGGCGACCGTTATGTCTGCGGTCTTATCCGCGAAAATGGCCGGACTTTAATTGTGGGGGCGGGTGTTGGTACCAGCATCTTGCCGCTACGGTTGGGGGCGGTACCCGACATGTGGCTGATTCGGCTTGGCCCTGTAGTGGCGTTGGCCAAATAACAGCTCGTTTGCCAGATCGAAGTCGTGTGTAGGGAACTGGTGCATGGCTTGAGTGGGTAAGCCAATGCGGCGGATCGAGAGAGGTGCTGCGAGGAGAGGAGACCCCTTGACCTGGAAAGTGCCAGGCCAAGGAGTGGTAGAAGGTTGAGCAGTTGCTACGTCTGCAAGCTGATCAACCTGGCTGACCTACTGCCAATAGGCTGTTGTGCGGCCGTCGCTGTTGATGAACGGTGTCGAAGTCCGGCACTGGTTGGGGATGCAGCTACCACCGTATAAAGGTTGGTTATTTGCGTTCTTCCCATCAACCTTCACCGTCAAACGATAGGTTCTACCTTCGTACACAGTTTGGTCCTGATCACGATACTGCTGGTAGCGGCTGAAGGTGTCCGAGACTTGACCTTCCTGCCAGAAAGCCTGAATGCGGCCGGAATCGAATTGGAAGGGACGGTAGCTGGTGCATTTGACCGGTTCACAGGTTCCACCATATAACGCGCGATTTCCCCCGGGTTGCCCGTCGACCAATATGGTGTAGCTGTAGGTTTTACCGTTGAATTGTACGCGGTCACCGTGCCGATATTGCCGATAGATATCAAAATTGCTGCTTGGCGTTGGCGTTGGCGTTGGCGTTGGCGTTGGCGTTGGCGTTGGCGTTGGCGTAGGTGTAGGTGTAGGTGTAGGTGTAGGTGTAGGTGTAGGTGTAGGTGTAGGTGTAGGTGTAGGTGTAGGTGTAGGTTTGCCACCATTGTCCAGTATCCACTGACCTACGACTCTGCCATCGCTATTACGATAGGCTGGGCCGGTCGGTGCACAATGACTACCATATAGGTAGCTGGTGGCGGGGCTTGGTTTTCCATCGGTCAGCAAGGACAATCTGTAGTACTTGCCGTCATACATGGTTACATCGTTATGGCGGTACTGTTCATCAGGGTCGAAAGTGGTTTTACCCGTGGGTGCTGGTTTTTCATTATCAATACCCTTGACATTATTCTTACCACCAGCATATCTGGCGCCCGCGAAATTACCCCCAGCGCTAACTGTGTCGAGCCAGCTGGTGAACTCGCTGTCGTAACGGGTACCGATCTGGTTGAACAGGATTCGACCATATTCATCGTATTTGCCAGCACGCATGGCGGCGACAACTCGTTCGACGTCATCACGATGACGCTCAAACATAAACCGCACCCCTAAATACCCCCACGTATAAGCGCGGCCAAAATAGTCGCTCATACTGTAAGTGTGTTTAAAGATATCGCTGAGTGTGTAGGTTTTCAGCTTGGCAACTTTTATGGCATCTTGATAGTTGTTCTCGTATGCAACGTATTCTGCCAAGCCCTCCGCCCACCATACGGAGGGGTGGCCGGATGACATAAGCTTGCTGCGGTTCTCAATGTTGTAAATGTTGTCGATGTAATGGATAAATTCGTGCTTCAGGTTCCAAATTAATGGCTGGCCTTCTTTATGGTAGGCGTAGAAGTGCTGAACATTACCTGAGCGCGTAGGATCGCCTTCCATTTGCATGCCGCCATTGTTGGTGTCGATGCCGTAGACGGAATAACCGTATGTGGAATAGTCTTTCTTGGTCTTGAAGGCGATGATTTCCAAGCCAGCGTTGTACTTGGTGGGGACGATATTGGCCTTGCTGGGTTCCAAACCAAACATGGATTGGGTGAACAGCTTGTGCTCATCCAGTATCAGTTTGCATGCCTGAGCCAGGTCGGCAGCAGAGTACCCTTGCGAAAGGATTTTGATATTGGGTGCGCAGTCACGTCGGCTGGTTAGCGTTGCTGCTTCCCATTTTGCTTTGACATCGCACATGTTGTAGCTGCTGCAATTCTTTTTGTCATACTTGAGTACATTGCCGGCGGCAGTTAGCCAAAGGGTGTCGCCACGTCCGGATACGCCATAGCCAGCAACGCTGTCAAGAATCAAGGGGCGGACAGGGTCCTGCAGTTCCTTGATCTTCAACATGTTTCCCAGAGCGTCTATGGCTGAGACAAGTACGTAATTGTTCTCGGTGCCAATCAGATTTTTATTGTTGCGAAGCAGCGTATTGATAGCCTTGGCGTAGGAGATGTCGCGCTTGATGATATCAATGCCGGCGTTGTCTTTGCTATTGGCCAAGTCAAAAAACAACCTGACTAGCCAGTGAGTGGTTTCTGCAGTGTGTTCGCTTTGTAAAAATTCGGGAGTCGCTCCAGCCAGCTTGGCCTTCAGCGTTGGTAAGAAGTAGGCATAGTCCTGGGTATGGGTGATCAGCTTATAGGCGCCATTCAGAATACGGCCATTTTCCGGTGCAACCTTACGCGAGTCATTCGACCCCAGTAGTGAGACCAAACCGGTACGGATTTCAATCTTCAACGTATTGCTGTACTTCGGTGTCTTCTCGTTTTGATAGTAGAAATACCCTGCACGCAAGTATTCCTGAAGTTCATAGATATGGCTGACATTCGTTCCGTTGTACGTGGCAGTTTGCCGGCGGTATTCGCTGGCCACCTTCAACATTTGTGCTTCGTTAAAGAGGATGGATGCTTGTGCGGGGGTGGGGCTGAAAATTTCCTGAGAACAGTCACTGGTTTTGACTTTCTCAACCAGTTCCCAATTTTGGTACCTGCTGAGTTCATTGAGGTCACAGCGTTTGACATCTGCCTCTGCCATTGCATCCTGGCTATGGGTTACGGAGTTTTGCTTTTCAATTGCAACCCCGGGCTTTCGGAGTGTGTCTTCGGGGAAACCGACGTCAGCCAAGGCAAGATTGCAAGAAATAGAGCCCAGAGCCAGTAAGCAGGCAACAGTTGAGCGTTTAACAGTGGTTCGCATCCTAAAGTTTCCTATAAGCGTTCGTGAAGCAGGCGATTCAACGGCGAAGTACCAATCCCTACCAAGAGCCATTCATTTGTAAATACGCATATCATGTAATTCAGATATCGCCAGCAAAATTTATGACATTAGAGTATTTATGTCAATAACATATGGCTTTGTCATGGTCGTGAAAATTAATGAAGCGTCTTCTCGAGGGGAAGACCAGAAAGACTGTGTTAGGTGGTTATGCCAATACAGCAATGGATGCCGTGGCGAACAGGTAGAAGGTTCTGCATCCGTGTGCTTGTACTTCCGTTACGAACGCTTCACTGGGAGTGCGATTGACAAGTAGGGCGTCAGGTAACGCAGAACGGATAGTGTTTGGATATATGAGATGCGTGATAGGGCAATGAGAAAGGAGGTTTCGCGGTAAGTAACACGCTTGGCTTGCTGGTCTGGTCAAGCAGCCATGATCGGTTTGGATACTGATGACTGCTCAACAGAGATTTCAGACAGGTAGCAGTAGTCCAAGCCAACAGGGTGACCGACATGGCTGCCGATCACCCATATTGATTACTGCCAGTAGGCTGTCGAGCGACGATCGTTAGAAACGAACGGTGCCGAGGCATGGCAGCTGGCCGGAGCACAAGTTCCACCATACAGGGGGAAGTTGTTTACGTTCCGCCCATCTACCTTAACCGTAAGGCGATAGGTCCTGCCGCCGAATACGGCTTGGTCCTGGTCGCGATACTGTTGATGGATGTTGAAGGTATCTGAGCCTGACGTTGTGCCACCACCGGTTGAGGTACCGCCGCCTGCAACCCTACCTTCCTGCCAGTACGATTGGACACGCCCATCGCTGTTTCGGAAAGGGCTGTAGCTGGTACAGGCAACTGGTGCACAGATGCTGCCATATATTGGGTAGTTGGTAGCGGACTGGCCATCAACGATAACGCTGTAGGTATAGGCCCTGCCGTTGTAGGTCACTTGGTCACCATGGCGGTATTGTGTGTTCTTATCGAACGTACCGCTGGATGGTGTAGTTGGTGTGGTCGGCGTAGTGGGTGTTGGCTTCGTCGGTGTGGTGGGCGTGGTTGGTGTGGTCGGTGTTGTGCCACCATTGGTTTCTTCCCAGTGTGCTACAACGCGTCCGTCTTTGGTACTGTAGGTCTTTATTCCTGGAATACAGGAGTCGCCGTATACATGGTGCTTACTGTCAGCCTTCCCATCAGTGCGGACAACGAGTCGGTAACGCTTACCGTTGAACCAGATCTCGTCGTTATCGAAATAGGCCTTTTTCGGGTTTAGGTCGGTCTTGCCTGAGGGGCCAGACTTTTCGTTGCCATTGCCCTTGGCATTATTCTGCCCGCCACCGTAGTATTTACCGGCAAAGGTACCACCGGTGCTGACAGTATCGAGCCAGTTTCTGAACTCGGTGTCATAGCGGTAGCTGATTTCGTTACGCAGGATTCTGATGTACTCGTCATGGTTGCCTGCCCGTAGTGCTGATAGCAACTTCTCAATATCAGCGCGGTGGCGTTCAAACATAAAGCGCACGCCTAGATAACCCCATTTGTAAACACGGTCTTGATTTCCATAGGCGTTCTGGAAAATGGTGCTGAGCGAATAGGTTTTCTGTTTGGCGATTGCAACGGCCTCGGCATAGTTGTTCTCGTACGAGAAGTATTCCGCTACGCCTTCTTGCCACCATATGAGGTGATTGGTGGCGTAAGCCGCAGCGTAATCCTTGAGATTGTAGATGCCATCGATGTAATGGATGAACTCGTGCTTCAGGTTCCAAATCAGCGGAAAGCCTTCTTTGTGATAGGCATAGAAGTGCTGAACATTCCCAGGTGTAGTGGGGTCGCCTTCAATGGTGATACCGCCATTGTTGGTGTCGATGTTATAGATCGCACCACCATACTTGCTGTAATCGTTCTTGGTCTTGAAGGCGATGATTTCCAGGCCGGCGTTAAATTTGGTGGGAATGATATTGGCTTGGTCAGGTTCCAGGTTGAACATGGACCTGGTGAATGACCTGTGTTCTTCCAATACCTGACGGCAGGCTTCGGCGAGATCGGAGTCTGAGTATCCTTGCGAAAGGATTTTGATGTTAGGTGAGCAGTTGCGTCGGCTGGTCAGCACTGCGGCTTCCCATTTCCCCTTGGCATCGCACATGTTGTAGCTGCTGCAGTTTGCACTGTCGTGCTGTTGTACCATGCGTGCAGCGCCCAGCCAGATCGTGTCGCCACGGCCAAACATGTTGTAGCTGGAAGCCAGAGAGCGAATCTGACTACTGACGTAGCCCTTTAATTCCGGGAATTGCATCATGTCGCCCAGGACCTCAGTAGCAGTCCCTAGCAAAAATTCCTTGTCTGTACCGATAAGGCTTGTGTTGTTGCGAACCAGGTTGTAGATCGCATCGGCATAGCTTTTATCGCGTTTGATAGTCTCGGTAGCAGCCTTGTCGTAGTAGTAAAGGCTGGCAAATAGTCTTAGTGATTCATTGGTAGCGTTTGCGGTACTAATTTTCTGTAAAAAGTCGCTTCTGGTTTCCAAGAGTTTGGACTTGATCGTGGGTAAGAAATAAGCGAAGTCCTTGCTGACCTTAATCAGCTGATAGGCGCTTCTCATGATATCGCCATTTTCCACCTCAGCTCTTCTCGAGTTGCCGGAAGCGAGCAGTGACCAGACAGCGGCGCGAACCTCATTTCGTAGCGTGCTGCTGTATTCCCACTTGTTTGTGGTATCGAAATTCCGATTTTCGTATCCGGCTCTCAGGTATTCCTGCAGGCCATAGATGTTAGTGCTGTTGGTGCCATCGTAAGTGGCGGCTAGCCGGCGAAGTTCGCTCGCTACCATCACCATTTGTTGTTCGCTGAAGAAAATGGCGGCTTGTTCCTGAGTGGCGCTAAATATTGAATTGGAACAATTGGTGCCTTTGACTTTCTCGACCAGATCCCAGTTGCGGTATCTGCTTAGTTCATTGAGATCACAGCGCTTCAATGCTGGCGCTGCTGCCATTGCTTCCTGACTTGGGTTTATGGAAGTCGGGGTTTGGTGCGCGCCGTCCGTAAGTACGGGCTTCCGGGATGTGTTCTTGGGTAGGCCAACGTCAGCGAGAGCGAGATTGCAAGTGATAGAACTCAAGGCCAATAAGCAGGCAACAGTTGAGCGTTTAACAGTGGTGCGCATCCTAGATTTTCCATATGTGCGTTGGTGAAGCAGGCTATTCAACGGCGAAGTACTAATCCCCACAGATAACCATTCATAAATAAACATGCATGTCGTGATGTACGGATAGTGCGAGCAAAATTTATGATATAAACATACCAAAGTCAATAAAATATGGTTATGTCATATTTGTGAATAATGAAGGCAAATGCGTGAGGGGGAGAAACCAGTAAGGCAGCAGGTAGGGGATACGCTGCTACAGCAGCGGGTGTCGCGAGGAGCTTGTGTGGGTAAGAGTCTGCGTTGTGCGCTCGTACTGCTATTACGGGCGACATTTCAAGTTGTGCAGTTGGCAGATGGGAAATCGGGTAACACCGAGCGGGACAGTGTTGGGCGCGTAAGATGTGAGGTAGTAAGAGGGAGGCGGGAAAGAGTGTTAATTGGTTGTGTAACACCTTGGCCTGGAAGCCTGGTCAAGCAGCCATGATCAGGTTTAGATACTGATGACTGCTCAACACAGATTTCAGATGGATAGTAATAGTAGTAATCCAGGCCAAGAGGGTGATCGGCATGGTTGCCGATCACCCATGGTTACTTACTGCCAGTAAGCAGTCGAGCGGCCGTCGCTGGAAACAAACGGTGTCGAAGTCTGGCACTGGGTCGGGATGCAGCTACCGCCATATAAGGGGTAGTTGTTTGCATTTCGTCCATCTACCTTAACTGTGAACCGATAGGTCCGGCCTTCATATACGGTCTGGTCCTGATCGCGATACTGCTGGAAGCGACTGAAAGTACCAGCGTTGGTTGTTGTACCGCCGCCAGAAACCTGACCTTCTTGCCAGAACGACATGACACGGTTGTCGCTGGTACGGAAAGGACGGTAGCTAGTACAGTTAGTCGGTTCACAGCTTCCACCGTACAACGCGTAGTTGCCACCAGGCTTTCCATCGATCATTACGGTATAGCTATAGACCTTGCCATTGAGCTGTACGCGATCACCGTGGCGATATTGTTGATAGATATCGAAACTACCGCTTGGCGTTGGTGTCGGTGTCGGTGTGCCACCGTTGTCCAAGACCCACTGACCTACTGTCTGTCCATCGCTGTTACGATGGGTCGGGCCACTTGGCGCGCAAGTGCTACCGTACAAGCCATAACCAGGGTTTGGTTTGCCATTTGTCAGTACGGACAATCTGTAGTACTTGCCGTCGTACATGGTCACATCGTTGTGATGGTATTGCTTATCAGGATCAAAAGTTGTTTTACCTGTTGGGGTCGGGATAGGCTTCTCGTTACCATCACCCTTGGCGTTATTCTTACCGCCGGCATACCTGGCGCCTGCAAAAGAGCCGCTGTTGTTGACGGTATCGAGCCAGCTGCTGAACTCACTGTCGTAGCGGGTACCGATACGGTTGAACAGGATCCGACCATATTCATCGTAATTGCCAGCACGTAGCGCGGCTGCAACTTGTTCGATGTCGTCACGATGGCGCTCAAACATGAACCGCATAGCTAGATAACCCCAGCGGTAGCAACGGATCTGGTAGTCAGCCATATCATAGGTGTTACGGAAGATCGTGCTGAGTGGATAGGTCTTGAGCTTGGCGACTTCAATGGCGCTGGGGTTGTTGTTCTCTAGTGAGAAGTATTCTCCTAAGCCTTCCATCCACCAAACGATGGGTTGACCGGAGAAGTAAGCCTTGCCGTAGTTTTCGATGTTGTAGATGTTGTCGATGTAATGGATAAATTCGTGCTTCAGGTTCCAAATCAGCGGCTGGCCTTCTTTGTGGTAGGCGTAGAAGTGCTGGACGTTACCAGGACGCGAAGGGTCGCCTTCCATGGTGATGCCACCATTGTCGGTGTTGATGCCGTAGATGGCATAGCCATACTTGGAGTAATCTTCTTTGGTTTTGAAGGCGATCACTTCCAACCCGGCATTGTACTTGGTAGGGATGATATTGGCCTTGCCGGGTTCTACACCAAACAAAGAGTAGGTGAACAGTTTGTGTTCTTCCGACAGAAGTTGGCAGGCTTGAGCCAAGTCAGCATCTGAGTAACCTTGCGAAAGGATCTTGATGTTGGGAGCGCAGTCGCGTCGGCTGGTCAGCATAGCTGCCTCCCATTTTTCCTTGGCGTCACACATGTTGTAGCTGCTGCAATTTTTGTTGTCGTACTCACGTACTTTGTTGGCAGCGCTTAACCAAATGGTATCGCCACGTCCGAACATGCCATAACCAGCAATACTGTCACGAATCAAGGGACGGACATGCTCCTTAAGCTCCTGGAATTGCAGCATTTCACCCAGGACACTGATGGTTTGGCCAAGTACATACTCGGTCTTGGTGCCAATCAGATTCTTATTATTGCGCAGCAGGTTGTAGACGGTGTTCGCGTAGCTGGTGTCGCGCTTGACAATTTCAGTACCGGCTTTGTCGTAGTAGTAAAGGCCGTTAAACAATCGTAAGAGCTCAAAAACGGCACCAGCGGTGCTTTCGCTTTGCATGAATTCGGGGCTGGCTTCAGCCAGCTTGGCCTTCATCGTTGGTACGAAGTAGCCAAAATCCTTGGTGTGGGTGATCAGCTTATAGCCGCTTTCCAGGATGTCACCGTTTTCCCACCAAATTTTGCGTGAGCCACTTGAAGCAAACAGTGCAACCAAACCGGCTCGAATCTCGTTCTTCAACGTGCTGCTGTACTCTGGTGTCTTGTTGTTGCTTTGGTAGTAATAACCGGCACGCAAATATTCCTGCAATTCATTGATGTGGCTGTTATTGGTGCCATCGTAAGCAGCAGCGACTCGGCGGAATTCGCTAGCGACTTTCAACATTTGGGATTCGTTGAAGAAGATGGCAGCTTGAGTAGAGTTAACGTCAAACAGCCCATTAGAGCAGCCAGCAGTTTTGACCTTCTCGACAAGTTCCCAGTCACGGTAGTTATCCAGTGTGTTCAGATCACAGCGGGTGAACGCCATTGCCATTACCGGCGTATTGCCTTTGGACTGAGTTTGCGAGGCTTTATCCTGCTTGGCACCATTGGCCCGAATAGATTTGTTAGCTATGTTCTTAGGAAGTGCGACGTCAGCTAAGGCGCTGTTGCAAGTTAACGCGCCCAAAGCCCATAAACAGGCAATTGTTGAGCGTTTAAGGGAATTTGGCATGTTAGTTGCTTCCTACTAAAGGTTAAGAAAACGGACTATTCGGCAGTAAAACCCGCTTACGGGATATATTCGTATGACGGTAAACAACAATATTCCTACATTCGAATAATTTGCGGCATCGTATGGAAATGTCATATTGGTGTCAATGTAATATGCACATGTCATTATTTGGGCGGATGGACGGTTGTCGAGCTGACGCTGCGTAAGAAATATCTACGTAGGTAGAAAGGAGACACCGTTCTGATTGAGACCAAGCGTGAACGGCCGAGGGCAATTGAACTCGCTAAGTGGTGTACACGATATTTACGCGAGGGAGTTCTGGACTTTGCGCTCAGGGGAAATCATGCTTGGAGCACAGCTAGCTGTTAGAGCTTGTCCAAAGTCTTGTGGAGCAAGGTAGGGAATTTCACCGGGAACAGCCGGCTTGTGCAACATACAACGCGGTAGCGGTATGTCTGCCTTTATCAAGTAGATTTACCCGAAAGCAGCAATTCAATCCACGACTACTATGCTGCGTTTAGCATGTGTCGGGATGCGTTCAATATCCAAAGGCTTGGGTGTAAGCACAAACTTAATCCGGTAAACACACCTTGAAATTTGTTCAGGATCTGTCACGAGTAGTTGTCAGCAGGGCGCAGAGCAGCGCTTATATGCGAGAGGTGACTACACCGAGGGATAGGTGTAAAGGATGGACTACTTCCGTGATGCTGCTGGATGCTCAAGGAAAAAGCGGACCATTTCCTGACTAGCATTGGGTCCCATTGAATCGGTATATGTGCCTTGCTTACTGCCGCCAGACCATGCATGTCCTCCGCCATGGACAACCCAGTGCTCCACTACGGGCTCGCCCTGTTCATTACGATGTACGCTTACAGTGTAATGATGTCCTTGTGGTACCGAGCCCTGCCAAGAGGAGCATTTGAAAGCCTCACTTGTGTTACTGGAGCCAGCCCTGGTCTGTTTGATGACATGATCGCCATTGCGAGGGTGTACCGTTGTATCGCTATCCCCATGGAACACGATGGTTGGTAGTGTATTTGTTACGGCTTGCTTATTTACTCTTCTTAAACGCTTGGCCAAACCTTGCTGCATAGCGGCAAGCGCAGAGGGAATATCTGTTGCGGCTGCATAGGGGATACCGGAGTGAACGCCTACAGCTGCATACAAGTCCGGATAGGTTTTGCCCATAACCACTGCCATGGCGCCACCAGCCGATAGACCGGCCACATATACACGTGTCTTGTCTATGCGGTAGCGTTGCATGACTTCTTGAGTCATGTTGGCAATGATGGCGGGTTCTCCACGGCCACGTTGTTGGTCACTTTCCCGGAACCAGTTCCAGCAGCTAGTACTGTTGGCTTGGTTCGACTGAGCTGGATATAACACAAAGCATTGATGCTGCTCGCCTACTTCGTTCATCTGGGTACCCGCAGCAAAGTCGTCTGGGTTCTGCTTGCAGCCATGCAACATGACAATCAGGGGCAATGGTTGCCCCTGATAGGCACTAGGGATGTAAAGTTTGTAGTCACGTGTTCCTGCTGCGCAGCCGTAGGTGCCATTCAAGAAGCCACTCTCTACGTCTTTCTCAGGAGGGATATTTGGAACGGAAGGCTTAATGTTGCCGGTAATGGTTACGTTCTGTTCATAAGGCGTATCGATAACCTGGTACAGCCCTTCGATAGGCATACGCTCAGTGACTGCCGGGGTTTGCCTAGAGCAAGGCGTTGTTCTTAGATGCAAGCTGCGCTGAATCAACAAGGTCGCATCCAACAGTCGCCCTTTGGCTGTTAGACGGGTTGCCTCTCGCATCATGTTCTGCATACGTTCGATCATTTCCAATTTCTTTCAAGATCAGCACCCATCGGGCCCATAAGTACAGTCCCATATGAAGGGGGCTTATTCGGCGACCAGTCGGCTTGGTAAGGGAGATAGCGCAAGTATCTGCTTACTCAGCTGGTTGTGTTGCAATGCAACATAATAATTATGTGATACTAAGCCAATTACGAGCAACGTCAAGTAAATTTTGCTGCATTGCAACAAGCACACTGTTTCAGCGAGCTTGATCCGTAACAAACAGGATGGATCAAAGACTTTCCCTGGAAGTTAGAACGGCGCGAAAGAAGATTGCGGAGTAACGCGAACCTGCCAATAGGCTAATCGTGTCAAGGGTAGGGCTACGACTGGTCCCGTGGTAATAAATTCCTGGTGGGCGCCAAGCAAGGGCAAGCAATAGGCTGTGATGAAAGGGATCACATGATGCTTGGGACGAGACATAAAAACCCTCCACGATGGCGACGTATCTTCTTACGCAAGATAAATGCCAATTCATGCACTATCGTTCCTTTGATGTGATTACCAGTGATAAGAACTTGGACTGGTCTACACTCAGGCAAGCCAGTGATGGTGAGAAATAGCGGTTTGTAAGGTGTGCCATGCCAGTTGAAATCGTCACGGAGCCAACAATAATTTCAAAGGTACATTCATGCGATTTGCCATTTTTGTAGATGGACCAAACTTAATTGGTTCCTTCAACAAACTGAATGTGGACGTTGGAAACTACCAGGACTTCTACTCATATATTCTCAGTTCGACCGTGGACGTTTGGAGAACCTCATTTATTGGGGGAGGCGACCCTGTGCCACAACTTTGGCGGGTGTTCTGGTATCAGGTCGGTTATATGGATGAACTCAGGCTTGATGACCCAAACGTCAAGGCGAATTTGAGAACATCTTTTGAAGAGAATAAAGACTTATCCCGAGGATATTTGGCGGTCGCGGGGAGAGATAGTCCTGATCAGAAAACGGAAGTAATTCGGGAACTCGCCTGGGCGAATTGTTTTGATGAAGCCAGGCATTGGTATAAGAGTAAGAAAGCACAGCTTGAGAAAATGAGGCGTTTTAATTTCTCGGTACGCTCGAGCACAAACTTCGTTGAGATTATTGAGAATGGTCATTGGAAGATAAACTTCCTGAAGCGACAAGTTGAAGAGAAGGGCATTGATACTGCACTGGCTGTTGATTTGGTTACGCTGAATGAATGTTACGACGTTGCGATATTGATATCTGGGGATGCGGATATGATCCCGTCGGTTAATTACGCTAAGCAGCGGGGAAAGCATGTCGCTGTTGTTGATTTAATCAATGGCGCACCACCAGAACAAAAAGGTTGGCAGTTATCGACTCGGCTTAAGAGTACTGTAGATTTTGTGGTACCAATTTATGAGGCAGATATGGTCCGAAAAGGAATCGCCAAAACACGGGGAAGTAAGACATAACATAGTCAATGATATAGTGGTTAATATCTTCTTTGCTACGTTAAGTGGTTAAAACTTAGGGAGGGTGCGAGATTGATTTCGCAGTTGCAATATCCTATAGATCAGCTGCTGAATAGGGTAATAAGTAGAACAATGGTGGTGCGATATACTGTTGAGGTTATGGCGAGATGACTAACCATGCCTTTGAACAGAATCAATCTCTGTAGGCAATAAAAAGCCGGTGGGGATTGCTCCCGCACCTACCTAAACAAGAAATCGCTTCTCCTAACGTTTCTTGGTTTTGAAATTGCTTTACAATTTTATGATTGCGTCTTGTTGCTTATGTTTAGTACAAGCATGCAGGGTATAAAAAATGTACTAAAGATCCACCCCCTAAGTACTAAGAATGGAAATATAAATGGGACAGCAAGCTCATTAATTGAAATTGAGTTATGAGCTTGTCTAATCCCTGATATATCCAGAACGACAGAGAAGAGATGGGCCAGTGTAGATGAGAAGTACCCTATCAATAAACCTAAAAAGACTATCTTCAGTGAAGTGAGTGAACTAACTAGCTTAAAGCTAATTACTAGCAGAGCAAATATTGAGGTCACCCAAACTATTGAATAAGTCAAGAGATAATTTCCTAAGCGCCGCTCTAGCTCTTCCCCGCACACTAGAAAAGTCATAGCTATTGAGATACAGGTACTTAGCAGTAGACTAATTCTCTGTTTTGATTGCACGATTAACGAACCCCCTTTAGGCTTCGGCCGAGGCCTCGTGGTGTAACGCTGGCGCCAAGTCCTTTAAATGGGCCGATTCCATCTATTGCTTTACTGGTATCCGATGCACAGAACCCAGGACCTCGAGAACCGTTGTTCTCAATCCTTTCCTTTATTATTGCCTCTTGCTCTGGAGTTGTAGGGAATGTGTAGGCCTGGACATTTTCACCATCTTTCCTTTGATATCGGATGTAATCATCTAGGTTGACTTCGCGCCCATATAAAGCATCTCCAGAGCCTTTATCTTTGTTGCGATAACTTCCACCGGGATCATAAAGAACTGCATCTTTTCCAGAGCCGACTACTACACCTGCATGTGTTCCTATAACCGGGGTATTGTTATTTATCACAACTGTTGTTGCTAATCCTAAGAACCTGTTCAAAGTCTTTTCATCTAGCCCCAAACCGGCGATGCTTGCCCAATGAGAACCGCTTACCCCAGCGACGTCAGTCGCAAACAATTTGAAACCATTCGCCCACTGCTGGAAAGTGCCCGT
>NZ_JBQXDJ010000084.1:0-14701 GCF_052601015.1 Chitinimonas violaceus
CATATTCCATCAGGGACAGAGGCGAAGGCTTCACCAAAAGTCCGGATGTATGGCTGCAATCCCAACCTTGTTCTTGGTGCAACAGAAAAGATCGCTTGGCAAACGGGGGCGTCCATGTATGACAGTCCGGCACCGTCAAAACAGGCAACTGTCAAATCAAGTCTGAACTTCTACATTAAGGTGACTACCCCTTCAATGAAGATTCACATCATCAGAATGATGTCTTCATTGCGAGCTTGACTGTACGTGACTCGCTTACGCCCAAGGTTCCTTTACCCGTCGCAGCCCAATAACGTTTATTCGCCAGATTCTCAATATTCAAACGCAACGTGGTTTCATTCCCCATCAGCTTAGTGCGATAACTTGCACCTGCATTGAGTAATGTCACGCCTGGAATATATGCCTGATTAAGGGCATTAACAGCCCGATTACCGGTGTAATAGACGCCTGTATTGATCGCCAGTCCTGTCACAGCAAGCAGTTTGTGCTCGATAAACAGACTGACTGCCTTTTGTGATGAGTTTTCCGGCCGCTTTCCAATCTGTCTGGCATCGGCAGCTTGGCGTTGCTTGGCATCCAGCAACATCGCTGTTGCATAGAGTGCCGTACGTGGCAAGACTTCTCCTGCCAACGAGGCTTCAACACCACGGTACCGCGCCAAACCATCCAGGGCATAGACATTCTGTGCGTTGGTATATGCCTGGGTGCGATCAATATTGAATACCGCAGCAGCAAACTGCCAGTTGGCAAAATCACCCTTAATGCCAACCTCGGCCTGCTTACTCAAAGCAGGTTTCAGAATCTCCCCAGCGTTGACCGCATTACCAGGCGCGGTCCCACCTTCCTCCAAGCCCTCGATATAACTGGTGTAGAGGCTGAGCTTGGGTTGTACCGACCAGATCAACCCAAGCGACGAGCTGACGTCATTGGTCGAATAGGTCGTGACTTTGCCTGTCGCACCTTCAACAGCCCGGTTCTCGTAGTCGCTATAACGTAACCCTGCCAACAGCTGCAAATCCCCAGGTAAACGCAAGCGATCAAGCAAATAGCCGCCCTTATCGGTAATTGTGGAAGGGTTGAATACCGTTGGGGCAGTGACATTGCGCCAAGCGATGGCGCGCGGGGTATAGAGGTTCTGCCCCATCGTCACACTGCTGCCAACAGGGCCGGCCTGAAACCGCTTGTTGGCGGTGTAACCCAGCGTCAGTTCATGGCTGATGGGGCCGGTATCAACCATCCCAGCCAACTCCAACCGAAGGTTGTCATTGCTGTAAGCTTGGCCGTACTGCAAGAAAGCCTGCATCTCACCTTCACCCGTTGCCAGATCGTACTTCTGGAATTGGCTGGACACTCTTTCCCGCTTCGTCTCGGCACGGCCAGCTTCCAGCGTCGCAGCCCATCGGTCATTAATCCGCAGGTCGCTGCGTAGTAGCACATGGTCTGCCCTGGCATCGGTATGTTGCCAATCGGGATTGGTATAGGCCAAATCGGGATTAGGCGGACTTGGCAGCGTTATCCGACCGTTGACTGCAGTAGGGACAACAATCGCCATTGGCTCCGGCACATCCTTTTTGATCTGTTCCAGATCGAGTTTGAACGACAACATATCGGTAGCACGCCAATCCAGCGCAGCCGAGGCGAAATAACGCTCACCCTCATAGCCCGGCGCACCTAAGGCAACCTCACCTGCCGAGAGATTGAAGCGGGCACCGAACTGCTGACGGTCACCAAAACGGCGAGCCAGATCGCCATGTATATTTCGGCTTCCCTTGTGATCAGCACGGACTTCCACAGAAGTGACCGGTGTGTTGCCAGCCCGGTTTGTCACCATGTTGACGATGCCGGAAGGAGACACAAAACCGTAGTAAAGCGCAGATACGCCCTTGAGTGCCTCGACACGTGCCTTGTTTTCCAGCGGCATTTCAATCAGGTTGACTACTGGCAATGCACCATTGAGGCGATAGTTGGCGCGATTCTCCGCCCCAATGCCGCGAATGGAGAGATTGTCATACACCCCACCACCAATCTGTGCTCGGCTGACACCAGCCGTGTTCTTTAACGCATCGAACAGGGTCGTGGATGCCTGGGCGTCCAGCAGTTCACGGGTGACCACTTGGACAGTCAGCGGAGTATCCAGACCTGTCTGGTCACGAAAGGCGCCCAGCTGTACTGCATTGGTGGTAAATGCCTTCTCGCGGCTACCGACAACGCTGATGGTAGGTAACTGATCTGTAGCAGCAGCAATGGCGTCGGAAAATGTTCCGCTTACACATAAGGCCAATAACAGCGGCTTGGATAAAAATCGGGGGGGATAAATCATGATGGAGCTCAACGAGGAAACACGCGCGAATGGCGCAAAAGAGGAACAGCGCGAGGAAGCCGGTTAGCTACCCGATGCTTACGCAACCAGATCAGGAAACCAGTTAACGTCAGTAATGTGAGCAACAACCCTGCTAGCAAAATCAGGATCCGCCCGAACCAGCCTAAGGCTTGACCGCTATGCAAGGGAAATTGGCATGCCATCAGGCGGTCGGCAGCGGTACCACGGTCGTAACTACGCGTAGCCAAAATGACACCACTGCTTGCATCGACCAATAGCTGTTCAAATCGGACTGCCGCAGCACTGCCCCCCACCGCCGTGTCTTCAAACGCGAGACGGTAAGCGCCTATTTCGGGTAGGTACTGTACATAGCGCAACCCATAGTGCGCCGCAGCCTGCGGCAATTGGGCCCGTCCAGCCACAATAGCCTGGTTATAAGTAAGAGATGGGGTAGGCACTGTCACTCGCTTACCGGCCTGTTCAATGACCGGTGGGGTAGGTACTGATAACAAGGAAATCGCAGGGATAAATACTTCTTTGCGCAGATTCAGGTACACCGCGCTAAACGCCAGTACGATCATCAAGGCCCAGCACCACAGACCACTGGCCCGGTGCAGATCCATCTCCAACCGCGCTCGACTCGCGCCACGCTTAAGCAACCATGCCGGCCGCCAGCGCGTCCAAAACGGTCGGTTGCGAGGCAAGGTGAGATAAAAACCTGTCACGCTGTGCAATAGCCAAAACAATGCTACTGAACCTGTAATCCACTTACCCCAGGGTGGGGCAATGAACAGTTGCTGGTGCAGACGAAACATAGTGGGCATCAGATGTACCCTGTCCAACCTGAACACGCCTTCGTTCCGGACTCCAAGCAGTCGTCCATCATAGGGCTCGAGAAATGCCTCCCTAACGATAGGCCTGCCTTCACGGTCTATTGATTTGACCCGAACCCGGACTGATTCTCCCGGCTTTGCATCGAGATAAATCAGGTCTGCCCGACTACCCGGAAGGTGTGCCACAACCGCTTTAGCCAATGCGTCAGTATCTAACCGTATCGGATTACGCTGCACTACCCGAAACCAGGTTGGATTGAGTGCGGCATCGAGCTCATGGTGGAAGACCAGCATTGCCCCGGTTATTCCCGCCACGCAAAGAAAACCCGCCAATAGCAAGCCAAGATAACGGTGCAACCAAGCCAAAGCAGGCCGAATTTCACCAGAAAGAAAACGCCGGAACATTCAGGGACAATAAACAGAAAGGAAGAATATCGAAGTGCTTGATGAACAAGAAAGAGCAGCTTAAGGGTTTGCCCACTGACTAGTTAGACAGTTAGCAAATCAGGTTGCTCCCTATCGTGCTGTACTTTCTTACCCAGTTGAAGACTAGATTGGAAAAGATCTGCAGCGAGATGCCACACATAAGGTGGCAGGTATTCATACCGATGCAGTGTCAAATTTTAAAAAGTCAGCTAGCCCTTGTTAATAACAAAAAAGCGCTTTGAACGCGATACAGAGTCGCCTTGGCACAGCGGAGCCTGGGTACACTTTCCTCGTTGACGGCAACGCATACAAGGCGGCATCGACACCGCGAGGCAAGCAACGCCTACAACCACCCCCACCACCAGAATCAACGCAATAAACACGGCTATTGTCCTGGCTCGGTTACAAAACCCAACTTATGAATACCCGCGCGCTGCGCTGCGGCCATGGCACGGGCCACATGTTCATACTCAACCTTACGATCTGCACGGATATGCAATTCCGGCTGGGGTTGTTGTGCAGCCAGCTCAGCCAAGCGGCCGGCATACGCTTCTGCGCCAAGTACCGTGTCGTTCCAATACAAGGTGCCATCTTGCGTGATAGCGAGGTTCACCGTTTGTGGTTTGATTTCATTTGCCGCATTTTTTGCCTTGGGCAAATCGAGCTTCACTGAATGCGTCATCACCGGCACAGTCAGAATGAATATGATTAAGAGCACCAGCATGACGTCCACCAATGGCGTCATGTTGATTTCACTCATCACTCCATTACCTGCCGGGTTGTCAAAACTACCTCCGCCAAGAGCCATGGCTCAGCTTCCTTGTCGGGTTGTCTTGACGGATGTGAGTACCGGTTTGCCACCAGCCTCTGCCCGTACAACGGGTGCCCCAGTAACAAAGTAGGCGTGTAAGTCGTGAGCAAAGCGATTGATTCGGCCCAGCAGGGCGTTGTTGCCGCGTGTGAGCGTGTTGTATCCCAATACGGCAGGGATAGCGACAACAAGACCAAAAGCTGTCATTACCAACGACTCGCCTACCGGGCCCGCCACTTGGTCGATACTCGCCTGCCCAGTAAACCCGATGCTGATCAGCGCATGGAAGATACCCCACACGGTACCGAGCAACCCCACAAAGGGAGCCGTTGCACCGACGGATGCCAATACAGAGAGTCCCGATTGCATGCGCTCGACCGATTCGTCTATCGCTCGCTTCAGGCAGCTTGTTACCCAATCGCTCAACGTGAGCTGACCGTGCAGATCCCCCTGGCTCTCGCGGTGATGCGCCACGGCATCCCGCCCCTCTTCAGCCAAGTGGCGAAATGGGTTCACCTCACGCGCCCCCTCTAGAAGCTGCAGCCCCTGGCTGAAAGATTGGGCATGCCAGAACTCGGTGGTCGCCATCTGTGCCATACGGCGTTGCCGTACCTGGCCCATTACTCGGGTCACAATGACATACCAGGAAGCAATCGACATCAGCAACAGCACGATCGCAACGCCACGGGTCACCGCATCACCCTGAGCCCACATGCCCATCAGACTAAAATGTCGTTCCATTGTGTTGTTTCTCCAAGATCCCCAAGGATGCCGAGCTTCAGGCTCCATCAAGGGTGAAATTCATAGGCTGCGTATACCAATAGGCGATTGAGGTATCCCCTTGCCTGGCAGGCACAAACTTCCAACGCTTTACTGTGACCAACGCCACCTCATCAAGACGACTAAAACCACTCGATTGCTTAAGTTGGATCTCACCTACCGATCCATCCGCCAACACATGAATCGACAGCAACACACGGCCCTGCTCACCCAATTTACGTGACAGCGCCGGATAGACCGGTGCAGGATTGTTCAAGTGCGATGCATCACTACGAGGAGGGACCACGGCCACCGGTAAAATCGGCATCACTGCTTTGACCATATCCATGTTGACCGGAAGAGATGGCTGTAACTCGGTAGGCTGCTCATTAAGTACTACGGCAGGCGCAGGTTGATCACCTTGAGCCGAATGCGCAGGAATCGACGGTAACTTGGCAGTTTGCTGACGAAACTTCGGGGAAACTGGCACAGACTCAGTAGACGGTATGATTTGGGGCAACGATTGCGGCGACAACACAGCCACACTGATCACTTCCTGCGTCATGCGTGGCAACGCTGCCTGGTCACTCCCCAGTATCAACGCCCCCAAGCAGACCATGTGAGCACCACAAACAATCAGCAATGGAATTGCCCCTCGAGGAGGCTTTAGGGGTAGTGGCATGGCGTATTGCCGAACACATCTTAATGAAAATATTCATGAGAATAATTCTCATTATAGTACTCGATGAATATACTCGCCAAGAAAAAACTACGCTGCGGCAATCCCCTCTAAGTGCTTACTTACTATCCGTCATAAGCGGCTTCAGCAAGGCCAGAGCAGCACAGAAACCGGGAATGTACTTAGGTACATGAGATTTCGAGCAGCACATAAACCCTGATCGCAGCTGCGCAGTAAGATCGTAAACAGGCTTAAAGCGTCTACTTGCACGATCGTGCAGGACTCATATACGGCTCGACACAGGTCGTTAACAAGTTCGAACCATTATCTACCAATAAAAACGGCTGGTATTACGCTCGCGGCTACCAGCCATTCAATCGTGAAGCAAACACTCACTCAGTTCACCAAGCGCTCTTTCAAGACACTCAACAAATACTGGCCGTAACCTGTCTTCTTCAGAGGCTGTGCAAGTTGCTCCAGCTGGGCAGCATCAACCCAACCCTGCCGATAAGCAATCTCCTCCGGACAGCAAACCTTGAGGCCCTGACGACTCTCGATAGTCTGGATAAAGTGGCTGGCCTCAAGCATCGACTCGTGCGTACCGGTATCGAGCCAAGCATAACCACGCCCCATCGTCTGCACTGCCAGCTCTCCTCGCGCAAGGTACACCGCATTCACATCGGTAATTTCCAGCTCGCCACGAGCGGATGGTTTGATGCCTTTCGCAATTTCCACCACACGATTGTCGTAAAAATAAAGACCCGTCACAGCATAGTTCGACTTCGGTTGAGCCGGCTTCTCTTCGATGCTGACAGCACGGCCGTCGGTATCAAAGGTAACCACGCCGTAGCGCTCAGGATCGTGGACTCGATAGGCAAATACACTCGCCCCACTCGTTTTAGCTGCCGCGGAATGAAGCAAATGAGCAAAGTCGTGCCCGTAGAAAATGTTATCGCCCAACACCAAGGCCACATCGTCCTTACCGATGAACTGCTCACCGATGATGAACGCTTGGGCCAACCCATCCGGACTGGGCTGAACCGCATACTGCAGATTCAAGCCCCATTGTTTGCCATCACCCAGCAACTGTTCAAAACGTGGCGTATCTTGCGGTGTCGATATGATCAAGATGTCACGAATCCCCGCTAGCATCAAAGTACTGAGCGGGTAGTAAATCATCGGCTTGTCGTAAATAGGTAGAAGCTGCTTGCTCACCGAGATAGTGGCTGGATAAAGCCTTGTCCCTGAGCCACCCGCCAGAATAATACCTTTACGCGTGCTCATGTCTTGGCTCCATACTGCGTTGCCACCCATTCACGATATGCGCCGCTGGTTACATTCTCGACCCAATCCTGATTGGCCAAATACCAAGCTACCGTCTTACGGATACCGCTATCGAATGTTTCAGCAGGCCTCCATCCAAGGTCAACTTCCAACTTCCGAGCATCAATCGCGTAACGGCGATCATGGCCGGGGCGATCCTGTACAAACGTGATTTGATCTGCATACGACTGGCCATCGGCACGTGGCTGAAGTTCATCAAGCAAGGCACAGATCGTTTTCACCACGTCCAGATTCGCCTTTTCGTTCCAACCACCCACGTTATACGTTTCACCAAGCTGGCCAGCTTCCAGCACTCTACGGATTGCACTGCAATGATCTTTCACATAGAGCCAATCCCGAATCTGCTGGCCATCACCATAAATTGGCAACGGCTTCCCCTTCAACGCATTAAGCAACACCAGGGGAATGAGTTTTTCGGGAAAGTGATAAGGACCATAGTTATTGCTGCAGTTGGTCGTCAGCACCGGCAAACCATACGTATGGTGCCAAGCACGCACCAGATGGTCACTGGCCGCCTTACTCGCCGAATACGGACTATTCGGCTCATAACGATTAGTCTCTGCGAATGGCGGATCAGACTCAGACAGCGTACCGTAGACTTCATCCGTAGATACATGCAAGAAACGGAATGAGCGCTTAGCATCATCCTTCAGCTCAGACCAATACGCCCTAGCTGCCTCTAACAGATTGAACGTACCAACAACATTAGTCTGTACAAAATCACCCGGCCCATGGATTGAACGGTCCACATGTGATTCAGCCGCAAAGTTGATAATCGCCCGCGGCTGATATTTCGCCAACAACTCGCCCAACAAAGCACGGTCGCCAATGTCACCTTGCACAAAGATATGCCGGGCATCACCTTGCAAGCTTCTTAAGCTATCCAAATTACCGGCATATGTCAGCTTATCCAGATTCACGACGGGCTCATCCGCGCTCGCAAGCCAGTCCAAAACAAAATTACCGCCAATAAATCCGGCACCGCCGGTCACCAATAGGGTCATCTATCAAACCTTTGTCCAAATACATCAAATCCAGATAACTCAAGGATACCTAGCTCAAACATTTATGCCCAGCTCACCAATGAAATGTACAACCTCGATCCTTCTATTCAGTTCACGCAAATCCGCCCCTTGCAAGGAGAGAAGCCACCCAACCGAATGCCATTAATTGCAAAGAAACCGGCATCAACCAGGGCTAGAATACTGATATGTCAGCCCATCTCCCCACATACCGTCCTGCACGTTGGCTGTTCGGCCCACACAGTGATACTGTATATCCAGCATTGGCGCTGAAACGTCCTCCGCCTGCTTACCGGCGTGAGATATGGAACGCGCCGGATGGCGACGAAATTGCAATCGACTGGCTGGCTGCGCCCGCTAACGATAACGCTCCATTACTGATCCACTTTCATGGCCTAGAAGGTAGCTCAGCCAGCCACTACGCCAGCGCCCTGATGCATACCGCCGCAGAACGCAAGTGGCAGGCTGCGGTAGCCCACTTTCGAGGATGTGGCGGCCATCCAAACCGCAAACCTCGTGCCTACCATGCCGGTGACTCAGGGGAAATTGATTGGATACTCAAACGCTTCCGGGAAAGTCATAACGGCCCGATATTTGCAGCGGGCGTGTCATTAGGTGGGAATGCACTGGCGAAATGGCTGGGAGAACAAGGCCAGGCTGCGGATGACATTTTGCAACGCGCAGCCGTTATTTCTGCACCACTGGACTTAATTGCAGCGAGCAAAGTGCTGGATAGTGGCTTAAACAAGGCTATCTACACACGTGAGTTTATGCGCTCCTTGCGGCGGAAGACATTGGCGAAACTCTCTACCTTTGAGGCTGAACTCGCCTTTCTTAATGTTTCACCTGCTGAAATTGCCGCAGCAACCACCTTCAAACAGTTCGACACTAAGGTCACAGCTCCTTTGCATGGCTTCAAAGGCGTAGATGACTACTGGACACAAGCCAGTGCAAAACCTCAGTTGAAGCAGATCAGAATTCCAACCCTTGTCATCAATGCGCGCAACGACCCATTTCTACCCGCTAGCGCTTTACCCAATGCTGCAGATGTAAGCTCCACTGTTACGCTGCTTCAACCCGAAAGAGGAGGTCATGTCGGCTTTGTAGAAGGACCATTTCCCGGGCGGATAGACTGGCTACCTCGATGCTTGCTGGCTTACTTTGCCAGCAATGCTCACTCGACAGACACATCGTCCCTCCTCCCTCAGTCAATCCAAGACTGAAACTGCATCACCAAGATGCAATACTCCTTTACCACGCGCCACTAGGTTTATCCCAAACACCGTACCAGCTTCGGTACGCCGGTAAGTGTTCAGCATTTCGAGCGGCTGCCGTTCTGCATGCAAGGTCGCACTGTCCGGATCTACTGTCGTAAAGATGCAGCGTGTACAAGGCTTTACGTTCTCAAAAATCACCTCACCAATGCAAATGCGCCGCCAATCATCCTCCATATAGGCAGACTCTGTTTGTACAACCAAATTCGGACGGAAATGGCGCATGGACACCGGCTGATTTAATCGAGCATTCAAATCAGTCAATGAAGCACTACCGATCAAAAGTAAAGGGTAGCCATCCGCAAAGCCTACTGGCACGGTAGGATCAGCCGTAGTACGGCGGCTCGTATCCGACCCCACGTACACCAAACGGCAAGCAAAACCTAGAAAATCTGAGAACCAGAAATCAGCATCCCAACTTCCTGTTCTGGCATCAAAAGCACTTCGCCAAACCACAACAGGGATAGTCTCAACCATTTCCACATGATCTACACGCAGGGCCTCGATGCATGGAGCACGAAAAATTGCACCATTACTATCTGCAGCCACCTCAATCAAAACAAGCTTTGGGTACTGCCGCCCGGTAATGAACTTTCCATCAGCATCCACCAACATCCAGCGTCGATCATGCTCCAGGCCCATCTCTTCAAGCACCGCACTGCTAGGCATATTGCCTCGGCATGACTTAAGAGGATGAACATAGATCTCAGCAAGTTGCATAGATACCCCACATGTATGCGACGGAACGGAAAGCCTATAATTATTAAATAGTTAATCCCATTAGGCCAGCGTCCCGCTCCGGGTCTATCCGAAACCTTAAGCAACGCCACTCTCATACACGCACCAGCTGAAATTCAAAACACTCATTTAAAATCAAACAGTTACCATATATATCCAGAATTTGTACATTTAGAATCAAAGACTTAGTAGGGACTACACAACAAGTCACAAGGGAGATTTCTAGTTGCCATCCACTGAATCGACAAGTACCATCAGAGCGGGATAGTTGTACAAGCCCTCCAAATTGAAACTGAAAGTGAGGAAACCAATGAAGTTAAAAATGATTCTGGCCGCTGTTGCTGCCCTGTCGATGTTCTCTGCTCAAGCTGCTGAAGAAGCTGCTTCAGCATCTGCTGGTGGCTCAGCTGCTGGCGCTGGTGCTGGCGCAGCCAGTGCAGCAACTGCAACCACTGCAGCCGTTGCTGCTGGGGTTGCCGCTGCAGCTGCAATCGCAGTGACATCCTCATCAGATGACACACCTGCTGTACATCACACCAGCACGCATCACTAAGCTCTGCTGTTGTTGTAAGTAAACGAAATAGCCACCCAAATGTGTGGCTATTTCTATTTTTATCTATTCAAAAATATTTTCCTTGTTACGTCCAATCCCGTGTCCATTAATCGCAAACCTAAGTTATTCCTTACTTTTCTGCTCACCAGTTCATTTACCTACGCTGGCAGCAACCTAAATGCACAAAATGGACTAATTCAAATGCCAGATGGACGTATATCAGAGGACGGTAGCTGGCGCACTGGCGTTAATGTACAAAGTCCCTATAGTGCATTCTGGAGTAGTGTTGCCCTTGTACCCTGGCTAGAAGCCAGTGGGCGATTTACCCGCATTCAAGGTATTGAAGGATTCGCTGGTAATAAAGATTATGGCGACTATGGTGATAAAGCATTCTCCGCTAAAGTACTTTTGAATTCTGAAAGCCAATATTTACCAGCTATTGCATTTGGCATCGAAGACTTCGAAGGTACAGGTATATTTAATTCTAGATACTTGGCAGCAAGCAAACAAATTGGACCATTAGATCTCACCGCAGGTTATGGAAAAAAACGTATTGATGGTCCTTTTGCAGGGGTACGATTTCGCCCCACACCAGACAGCAACTTTGCACTAGTTGCTGAGTACGATGCTAATAACTATAAGAGTGATCTCGAAGCCATAAAGACAGGTGTAGCCAAACGCAATAAAGGTGCAAATATTGGCTTAGAATATAAGTGGGGATGGCTAAACGCTCAGCTTAGTCGCCTACAAGATGGCACACCAGCAGTAAATGCCTATTTATCTATTCCATTAAACAAAAAAGAGTTTATTCCCAAGATTGACGAGCCTCCAGCTTTAACAGAATTACCAGTACGACCCACAGAGACTCAATGGAAAAATGACCCAAAATATCGCCGAAATCTACAGCGTGCATTAACAAAACAAAACTTCCGTGATATCAGAATAGTATTGCAGGGCAATCAACTACTTATAGATGCCAATAATACCCGCATAAGCAAACCAAGCCGAGCTGCGGGTCGAGCAGCACATTTAGCAACAGCTTACGCACCATTCAATGTGCGAGAGCTTAAAATTACTTTACGCCAAGCTGGTACACCCATGCTCACCTATGAGTTCATGGATGTAAATGCCTTGACGAATTATTTCAATGGCACACTATCTCGTGAATCATTAGCTAAAACTATTTCGATTAACTATGCATCCCCAACTGATTCAGTTGATGCCAGCCTAGATAGTCATTTGGCCGAGTTGGATCAGGAAAAGTCTGTTGCCAGTATTACCCAAGGAGAGTCGGCGGGTGAACTCGCACAACTTAACTTGGATACCGGTACATTAAGCCGTTTTCGAGTAACCCCAAAGATCAGTACATTTTTCAACGATCCAAGCGGTGTACTTAAATATGATTTACATTTACTCGGATCTGTATCTGCACGACTTGCTGAGCAAACTACGCTGGATATGGGTGTCACTGCATCGTTATTAGAAACCGTCTCGGATGTAAAGCAAAAGTCAAACAGTGATCTGCCCCATGTTCGTTCAGATGTAGCAGAGTATAAGCAGGGTAGCCGCTTCAAACTCAACAGAGCGACACTTAATCAGTATTTCCACCTGAACTCCGGCCTACATGCACGTGCAAGTGCAGGTATTTATGAGGAAATGTTTGGCGGGGCTGGCGGACAGATACTGTATATGCCTAAATCTGCGCCATTCTCGCTAGACTTAGCCGTAGATAGATTAAAACAACGTGACTACAAAGGTGGATTCAAGTTTAGAGACTATGAAACCACCTCAGCTATTGCCTCGCTTAATTACCGCATGCCTACCCAGGGCCTAACTGCCACGATCAGAGCCGGAAGATTTCTAGCAAAAGATGAAGGCGCACGATTCGAATTAACACGACGCTTCCAGTCTGGTGTGGAAATGGGCGCATGGTATACGGTAACCAATGGCCATGATATTCAGTCACCAGGTAGCCCAGACAGTCCATATAGGGATAAAGGCATATTCTTGTCTCTCCCACTCAACATCATGTTGACAAAAGATACTACAGCAACAGGTTCTTACAGCCTAAGCCCCTGGACGCGTGATGTCGGGCAAATGGTGGCTTCGCCTGGGGACTTATATGCACGTGCGAGCCGGTATATTCAAAACCGCGAACATGATGATGGACTCACGGACTTTGGCGATCTAGACGATGGCTATGCGCGGCCCAAGCCAAATTCGCTCTTCTTTCAACAACCTATTAAAGATTCATTCCGATTACTAGGTCGTGGTACACGTGATGTCTTCAGTGCTGAAGGCATAAATAAGACAGCCATTGGATTAGGTCTAGTGCTGATAGCCAGTTCTGCGGACAAATCAATCGACCGTAAAGCACATAGCGCTCCAAGTAAGCGCACACAGAAAATCATCGATCTAGGAAATGCTTTACCCTGGGCGGGGCTCGCATTGTCTGGTGCATTATCGACCTATGAAGGCGATGACCGGCTCTCTAGCACTGCTTACGCAGCCATGCAGGCTGGTATCTTGTCAGGACTTACAGCTGAAACTGGAAAGTGGGCGATTGGCAGAGCACGCCCGCAAGCAAATCAAGGCAATAGTAATTTCAACGGTGCCTCTACACGTCAATCAGAACATAGTTTTCCATCCAGCCATGCAGCAGTTGCTACAGCCGTCGTTACACCCTTTGCAATCGAATACGATATGCCTTTGCTATATGCGATACCAGCCCTAACACAGTATGGGCGAATTCGCAGCCGTGAACACTGGTTGTCCGATGTCGTAGCAGGGTCACTGCTTGGTGCAGCTATCGGCAAATATACGTGGGAATGGAATCGTAATCGCAGCAAAAACCAGCCTTCAGTCACAACTAATGGCCAATCCTTACAGCTAACCTGGCCTATACCATGACACACTTTTCTGATTTCAAATCTGGCGCCCTCATTTCTTTACTTATCGTAAGTATGAATACGTGGGCATCTACATGCAAAGTAATCGACCCAGAACTTCAGGCTACTTATAACGGACCATGTAATAGCAAAGGTCTTGCTCATGGCACAGGCAACGCCAGTGGCACAGCTTTATACGACGGCGAGTTCCGCAACGGAAAGAAGCATGGATACGGTATTAAGCAATGGCCAAAAACCGGTGATATCTATACCGGGGAATTCTACGATGGCTACCGGCATGGCCAAGGCACTTATACCTGGGGAAAATTCAGTCCTTATGCGAGCCAGCAATACACTGGGAGCTATGCAAACGACTACAGAGAAGGCTTCGGAACCTATCTATGGCCAAATGGGGATAGATTTACAGGCAACTGGAGGCGAGATGTGCGCTATGGTATGACTTATATGGAGATACGTAAACAAATAGCACGTCAATTGCATAGCGAGGCTATAAAACACCCTGGACAAACAGTTTGTCGTAATGCTCAGTATGGCATTTCCAAAACTGCCTTCCTTACAGGTAAGGTAACTAATGTACAAGATTCATTAGTAAATGTCGAGTTAACTGAAGAAGCTGCGGCATTTGGACTGTATCTTACAAAAACTATCAATATCGAAAAAGAAATTGAACTTTGGTCTCTCTGCGACAAGTGAACAATTCTATTAGCTAGAAAAGTTCAAACTTTATCTGACTGCTCTATCTCGCCGAAGGGTGGGGTTACCCGTTTCGATAAAGGTGCGAATCTTTATCGAAACAGCTCGCAAGTACCAAGGAGTAACCTAACTGCTAGCACGTTATGAAGCGCAAGATCAGCCTGCTGAATCTCGCTTCTGGACAGCTTGGCAATGTGTCCAAAACCGGCAATGCCGGGGGGTGTCAGGATTTCCGTGTTCAAGGCGGGTTTGAGATTCACACGGATGATCGAATAAACCGATCCGCGTAAAGAATAGCGAATTGGTTCATGGCCGTCTTCCAATCCTTGGCGGCATAGCC
>NZ_JBQXDJ010000085.1:0-13210 GCF_052601015.1 Chitinimonas violaceus
TATTTCGACCGCCTGGGAGTTCCAAGACTCGCCTAACCTCAACTTCTCGAACCGCCCGGTGCGGACCCGCATGCCGGGTGGTGTGGCAGGGGTCGGCCAAGTAATCTGGCCGCCCCTATGCCGATTGCCCTCTTGGCAACACGCTACGCACATTCCATTAAATTAGAAACCATCGCTCCCAAGCACACTGGCATCAGCTTATGTCTCGCCGCAAAACCCAACTGGCTGATCAGCTTCAACCACTTGCGCGTAAGTTACGCCAACCGCCTGCGCCCAGCCATCCTCCTGTCTCACACCTACCAGAAGACGATACGAGCCTGCTGCGCACAGCATTAATCGGTGTCGAACCTCTGCGCCATCCATTACCTTACCCACATCCCAAATCCAACATTCCACCATGGCCATTACAGCACCCCAAGGATGAAAATCCAGTCATTCACGATGCGATGAGCGACTTTTGGCCATGGGACCAAGCAAATAGCAGTGAAGCCCTGGCTCACCTTCGCCCCGGACAAAAACTGGATACGCTAAAGAAACTGCGTAAAGGCCATTGGCCCATACAAAAACAGCTTGATCTGCATTACATGACCAGCGACGAGGCGCGCACTGCCGTCGGCCGCTTTCTGCACCACTGTGTAAAGCAAGGTAAACGCTGTGTTCGTATCATTCATGGCAAGGGTTTGAGCTCAAAGGACCGCGAACCGGTACTGAAAAACAAGCTACGTAACTGGCTTATCCAAAGAGAGGAAGTTTTGGCTTTTTGTGAAGCCCCTATCTATGACGGGGGTGCCGGTGCTGTCTTGGTTCTGCTACACGGCCGACATCGAGATTGAAACCATTCACTGCGTACACAACAAACTGACCAGTTAGGCAGAAGCAATTACAAAGCGCATTTTCTGTTCCAAACACATCAAATACTTTTGTGCCTACCGGCCCCTACGGCTTGTGAGCCATGAACAGAGCGCGGACAATAGCACCCCAAACAAAAATGAAGCCTCACAGGGAGAAAACCATGTTGCTCGCTTTACGGGTTGAGGTGGATAGTCTTACCGCGGCCCGGGATACCCTGCCCCAGTTCCTGGATACCCTCACACGCATCCGCGCCAATGCCAGTTTCTTTATCAATATCGGTCCGGACCAAGCTGGTAAAGCCCGCGGGAAGCTGTTCCGAGTAGGTGAAAACAAGCAGCAGATCCACAACAACTTCAAACTCTCGGGCCCACATGGTTTGGCGCGGCTGTATGGTTACCTGCTACCCGCACCAAAGCTAATCAGCAGTGCAGCCAGCCAGTTGCAAGCCATCAAGGCAGCGGGATTTGAGACTGGCCTTTTGGCATGGGACCGGGTGAAGTGGATTCAAGGCATTGCAGATGCCGATGAAGCCTGGGTTAGGACAGAATTGCAGGCCGGCTGCGATGCCATGGAAAGTTTGTTTGGTGAACGACCATCAGGTTTGGCATTACCGGGGTGGCGTGGTAGCAAGGTTGCAATGCGCTTGGCTCAGCGCTTGGGATTCGTTTATGTCAGCGCCAGCCGTGGCAGCCAACCTCATCTGGCTGTGACCGATGGTGAACCCATCAGTCTGCCACAGCTTCCCACCAGCTTACCGACACTGTCTGAACTTATCGGCCTGGCCGGGCGCGATGAGCAAGGTGCTGCAGACTATCTGCTCCACCTCACCGCAGACGCCCCTGCCATTGGGCACGTATTTACGCTTAGCCTCAGCGCGGATGGTGGCAAACGCCTCCCCCTGTTACAACAGATCCTTACCGGATGGCAGGAACAAGGCTACGAACTGGTGTCACTGCAACATCTTCACCAGCATACTCATAACCATGTATTGCCCTGGCATAACACACAGCAAAGGGAGTGGCCAGCTTACGAAGGATTGTTAACCATCCAGGGACCAGCTTTCCCCAGCTAAGATTGGTAGCCCAGTCGTTATGGGCTCTTAATGCAAGATTCGCGGGACAGACAACACAAACTGCGCTATCTCAGCATCGAACGCATGGCCGTTTTCCGCCACAAAGTGATAACTACCTCGCATCGTGCCTACTTGTGACCCGAGCGCCACACCGCTGGTGTATTCAAAAGCCTGATCAGGCCGCAAGGTGGGCTGCTCACCCACCACACCTTGCCCGCGTACTTCCTGCACCTTGCCATCCGCTTCAGTAATCAACCAATGCCGTGTCAATAACTGCGCCGTTTCAGTACCTGTATTCACAATCGTAACGTGATAGGCAAATACGAAACGCGCCGCAGTCTCATCAGACTGTTCAGGCAGGTATTGCGTACGGACAGTAACAGTAATGTCGTACTTGCGAGATTCACCCATGAGCGCCGAGCAAAGTAATTGTAAGAGGCTACGATTACACGCGAATTTGTCCGATGTAACAAGCAAAGCTGGCATACGCAGACGAATTTCGCAGCAGTAGGTAAGCCTGGGGACGCAATCCGCTAAAATCACGCCATTCTCTTCCCCGGCAAACTCATCATGGCTCACCCAGGCTTTCGCATCGCCCCCTCTATTCTGTCCGCCAACTTCGCCAAACTGGGCGACGAAGTGCAAGCCGTTGTCGCCGCGGGCGCCGACATCATCCACTTCGATGTGATGGACAACCACTATGTACCCAATCTTACGATTGGCCCCCTGGTCTGCGAGGCGATCCGCCCCTGTACCGATGCGCTGATTGATGTCCATCTCATGGTTAAGCCCGTCGATACCATCATTCCTATGTTTGCCAAGGCGGGCGCCAACATCATCACCTTTCACCCAGAAGCCAGCGAACATGTCGACCGCAGCTTGGGCTTAATCAAGGAACAGGGGTGCAAAGCAGGTCTTGTATTCAACCCGGCTACGCCACTGTCGTACCTGGACTATGTGATGGACAAGGTGGACATGGTTCTGTTGATGTCGGTGAACCCTGGCTTTGGCGGTCAAAAATTCATCCCGGCAACCTTGGATAAACTGCGTGAAGCGCGTCGTCGGATCGATGCCTATACCGCTAAAACCGGCAAAGAAATCTGGCTGGAAATCGATGGTGGGGTAAAGGTGGACAATATCGCCGAGATCGCCCGGGCAGGTGCAGATACCTTTGTTGCCGGCTCCGCCATCTACAACACGCCGGATTACAAGGCCACTATCGATGCGATGCGCGCCGAGTTAGCAAAGGTATAAACCCGTTCACGATCTTACTGCGCAGCTGTGATCAGGGCTTATGTTCTGCTCAAAATCCCTGCAAAGGGGATGCTGAAACACTGGGAATTTCAATTTAGAGAACCCAATACATGGCAAACCATTGCTATATCGTCACCGGCGCAGGTCGTGGTCTAGGACTGGGTCTTGCCCGCGCCATTGCTGCCAAAGGCGCCCACCTGGTTGCATTGGGTCGGCAAAAAACCACAGAACTCGACAACCTGGGCAGCAACCTGCCCGGCTACCGTTTTGTACCGATTGATCTGGCGGACAGTGACCATGTCACAGAAACAGCCGAGGAAGTTTTCGGCTCCTTGGCCAGCCTCGATTGGGAAGGGGTATATCTCATCAATAATGCTGGGGTGGTCGAACCGATTGCCCCCGCTGGTCAGTACGCAGATACAACATTGCTCCACTGCCTCACTGTCAACCTCAGCGCTGCCTTACAGCTGAGCAATGCCTTTATTCGCCACTTCCAATCACGGACTTCGGACCGCCGCATCCTTAACATCAGTTCTGGCGCCGGTCGCAACCCATACCCCAGCTGGAGTGCCTACTGTACCAGCAAAGCAGGGCTGGACATGTACAGCCGCTGTACCGGCTTAGAGCAAGCACAGCATCCAAATGGCATCCGTATTGCATCGGTAGCACCCGGCATCATCGATACCGGTATGCAGGCAAGTATCCGCCTTGCCAGCGAAGCAGATTTTCCTATGGTCGAACAATTTCGCCGTTACAAGACAGAGGGGGAATTGATAGCGCCAGACTCCTGCGGGCAGGAGGTTATTACGCTGTTGCACAGTGAGCATGTAGGTTTTGGCAGTATCCTGAATATCCGAGACTACCGCTAGAAATCCGTTCAGATCTGCTGTGCATCTGCATGCCAGCCTCTGCGCTGAACTTCACCCAGCTGACGGCTGCTCGCGACAGATCGGGGCTCGGTTCTATGGCATGTTCATGACCTGCTGCGCAACCCCATTCAAGTACTAGCCCTCGCCCCATAATGAACTAATTCCAACTCTTTGCCTCTAATCAAGTCTTTTGCGTCCGATATGCCCATCAAAGCCATCGCCTTCGACCTCGACGGCACCTTGCTCGATACCATTACCGACCTTGCCGCAGCGGCGAACGCCATGCGACAGGATTTTGCATTGCCTCCACTACCGCAAGAAAGGCTGGAAAGCTTTGTCGGGGGCGGCATGGCCCAATTGGTGCATCGTGCACTCACGGACGATAGGGATGGCAAGGCATATCCTGAATTGCACGAAGCCGGAATCACCTCGTTTTGCCGTCATTACGATCAGCTATTGGCAATCAACACCCACCCCTATCCAGGCGTAATCGATGGTTTGCAAGCATTCAGGCAGATGGAGCTTTCGCTCGCCGTCGTCACCAATAAGCCTCATCGGTTCTCTGTGCCCTTACTCGAGCAAACCGGCTTGGCGTCTTATTTTGGGGTGATCCTGGGTGGCGACAGCCTCGCTGAAAAGAAACCACATCCCTTGCCGCTGTTGCATGTCTGCCGACAGTTCAGTTGTAAACCCGCAGAGCTGCTGATGATCGGCGATTCTCACTTTGATCGTGATGCTGCCGTAAATGCTGGCTCACCCTGTTTGTTGCTCACTTATGGCTACGAGGATGTGACGGGTCTAACTTGCCAAGGCCACATCAGCAGCCTTGTCGAGGCAGTTGAATTCGTGAAGAATGCGTTCTCCCTTTCGTAGTTCAGTTACATACTTAAAAAATACCATGATGATTTTTATCCAGCACAGCGGGCTGACTTGGCGATGGCGCTAATCGCGTCCTCCCGGTTTTTCATTCAACCCCTTTGCCAGGAAAGCTCGCCATGACCGAACTCGAATTCGACGCACTTGCGCGTCAAGGTTACAACCGTATCCCCGTCGTCCAGGAAGGCCTGGCCGACCTCTATACCCCCCTCTCAGTTTATCTGCGCCTTGCAGACGCACCGTACTCCTATCTGCTGGAATCAGTCGTTGGGGGCGAGCGTTTCGGCCGCTACAGCTTTATCGGCTTACCCGCCCGTACTGTATTGACGGTACGCGGTCAGCGCACCGAGGTCACCACCAATGGTGAAGTAGTCGAGACCCATGAAGGCGATCCACTCGCCTTCATCGCATCCTTCGAAAGCCGGTTCAAGGTGCCCCCACGGCTCAACCTGCCGCGCTTTGCCGGTGGTCTTGTCGGCTACTTTGGTTACGATACGATCCGGCTGATAGAAAAGAAGCTGGGACCATGTAATAAGCCCGATCCGATTGGCGCGCCAGACATTCAGCTGTTGTTGAGCGAAGAGATCGCCATCCTCGACAACCTCAGCGGCAAGCTTTACCTCGTGGTCTACGCCGATCCCAGCCAGCCTCACGCCTTTACCCGTGCGCATACCCGCCTGCACGACTTACGCCTGCAGCTGCGTGAACCTGTGCGTGCTATACGTACTGACCCCACCCCAACCACCACTGCCAAATCCGAATACGGCGAAGCCAACTTCAAAGCAGCAGTGGAAAAGGCCAAGGAATACATCGTCGACGGCGACATCATGCAGGTGGTGTTGAGCCAGCGTATGAGCATGCGCTTCGAGCAGTCACCGCTGACCCTGTACCGTGCCCTGCGATCGCTCAATCCATCGCCCTATATGTTCTATTACCATCTGGGCGATACACATATCGTTGGCGCCTCGCCGGAGATCCTGGTTCGCCACGAAGGCGGTACAGTCACCGTGCGGCCTATTGCCGGTACACGTCCACGTGGCAAGACCCGTGAAGAAGATCTGGCGCTCGAAGAAGAACTGCTGGCCGATCCGAAGGAAGTGGCCGAACATGTGATGTTGATGGATCTGGGCCGCAACGACATTGGCCGCGTCGCCAAGACAGGCTCGGTCAAAGTCACCGACGACCGCGTTATCGAACGTTACTCGCACGTGATGCACATCGTTTCCAGCGTGGAAGCTGCGCTCAAGCCCGGGATGAGCAACCTCGATATTCTGCGCGCCACCTTCCCTGCCGGTACGGTGTCCGGTGCACCCAAGGTACGTGCAATGCAGATCATCGATGAGATGGAGCCGACCAAACGCGGTATCTATTCCGGTGCGGTAGGGTACCTCGGCTTCAACGGTGATATGGATGTTGCCATTGCACTGCGTACTGCCGTAATCAAGGATAAAACGCTCTACGTACAGGCTGGTGCTGGCATCGTGGCCGATTCAGTCCCCAGCGCAGAATGGCAAGAGACTCAGAATAAAGCCCGCGCGGTACTTCGTGCCGCTGAAATGGCCCAAAAGGGATTAGACGCCTGAATAGAAAGGGGCTTGTACGAACAAGCCCCTTTTCGCACAACCCTACTCCGTCTATAAGGACCTTTTTACGATCTGTCACGAGCAACCGTCAGCGGGGTGCAGAGCAGTGCAGAAACCGGAATGTACTTAGGTGTACATGAGGCTGCAAACTTCTTGGTACGAAGTACGGTAGCAGTTCGGCGTCCCCCTTGCGAGGGTTTTCGAGCAGCACATAAGCCCCGATCACGGCTACGCAGCAAGATCGTAACAGGTTCTAAGTGCCTGTCTAATAGTCAGCTGCGCGCAGCAATATGGCGTGCAAACACCTTAGAGCCTGCCTATCACTGGGAGCAGAACCAAGGTGGCAGTGGCCTCAAGCTGGTATAGGTACATTGGCACAGAACAAAGATTCAGCAAGAGGCCACTAATCAAGTAGATCCTCATAATCCCGCTTAAGATATCCCGCCAAGTTATTCCACGGCAATGCTGCTCTTTCTGGGAAATTACCGGGGGTGAAGGTAGTTTTGCTGTACCGGCTGCCGTTGCTAGTACCGGTTTCAATAACCAGGGCGATTTCATTTTTTTCGTCCCACAGCACTTTTTCGAACACTCCCTTGCTACGACCCTCATACCACACGGTGCCGACTTGGGCTGCTCGTTTGCTCCGCTGCATCTGCTTGAACTGCGCCGGATTCACCAATGACCAGTTACCCTCCCAGGAGCCATCGAATCCCACCGTGCTGTATTCACGTGGTTGAGTCAGATAAATGATTTTTTCCGTAGTCCGCACAAAGCTCAGCGCAACTCCCCCTTTGGTATCGCGTGTAATGAGCTTGCCTGCGGTAGCGAGGGAATGACTGTGCTTGTCGTCTTCACCGTGCTGATGGGCTTGTGCATTGGCTGGCATAATGCGCTCGGTCCAAATATGGTCGGCACTGCGGACAAAGCGCTCTCGAAAATGGCTCTGCTTGGTAATACCATCGCTGCTTACCATGCGGGATTCGTAGTTAAGCGTGCCTGCTATATCCGTGGCAGCCAGAGTGGGTAATGCCGCCACTAACAAAACGGTAACCACGGTTTTCATTATCAAATACATCCAGCATTTCTCCACAAGGTCATGGTGACTGCCACCCAACCACCATGACCACTATCCATCCAACCGTTACAAACCCGCAGCGGCCCTAACCAGACCAAACACTTTGGTGTTATCCAACGTCCCTTTGAACGGAGCTTTGCCAGCACCGGCAGCAAACAGCTTCACGTCACCACCGCCATGGGTTTCACCCGACAGCCGCACGCCGGTTTCCTGCATATAGTCATCGTGCAGGGCTTGGCTGGCATTCGCGTTACCCGATGCGATCGAGGTGCGGACATCGGGGCGATTCGGTCCATTGCCAAAAACCAGCGTGGTATAGGTATTGCCATCGGCATCCAACGCGGGCTGGCCATCCTTGTAGCTACGTGCGATATCCAGGATGGGGTTGCCGATTTTGGCATAGCCGTTGATGGTCATCGTGTGGTCATGGTCGGCTGTCACCACAATCAGCGTGTTGCTCAGGTCCACCTTGGCCATTGCGGTCTTGATGGCATTGTCAAAAGCTATCGTGTCCTCCATCACACGCTTGGCGTTAGTACCGTGCAGCGCATGGTCAATACGGCCGCCTTCCACCATCAACACATATCCGTTCGGGTTCTTCGATAGGACTTCGATCGCCTTTACCGTCATCTCACTCAAGCTGGGTTGGTCCAAGGACTTCTGTACCCGGTCCAGTTCGTAATCCATATGGCTGGTGGTGAATAAGCCCAGCAGCTTGTTGGTGGTCTTGGTATCCAATGCTTTGAATGCGGTGCCGGTACTGACATAGGTGTAACCGCTGGCGACCATCTCAGCCGTCAGATCTCGGCCATCCGCCCGCTTACCGCCCGACATGGTCGTCGGTTGCCAGAAACGGCGGCCACCACCAAGCAATACATCCAATCCGCTGCCCAACTTGGTGTTAAACCCAGCACCACCCGGTACTGCCTGCACAGCAATATCAGCCTCTGCATCGCGATGACACGCATGCGCGTAAGTCGATGCCGGCGTGGCGTGGGTTACGCTGGTTGTCGTCACCGCGCCAATGGCCTTTCCTTTCGCCCTGGCGAGTTCCAGCAGCGTGTCAGCCGGTGCACCATTGGCCACACCGCAATTGCCGGTATAGGTCTTGCCATTAGGCTCGATCGCCTTGGTATCGGCCGACATCGAGATAACTTCGTTGTCCATCTTCACACCGGTCATATACGCGCCCATGGACGGCGCCGAGTCGGTCGTCTGGCCGTCTTTCGAGAAGGTCTTGATACGCGCGGTGCGATTGAGCGTATCCATGGTAAGACTGCCTGCTTCACCATACTTGTAGATACGTGCTGCGGTAATGGTAGTCGGCCCCATACCATCACCCAGGAAGAAGATAACGTTCTTGGCTTCACCAGCTGCGATGGCGGGTACTGTAAACGCCAGCAGGGCAACTGCAATCAGTGTCTGTTTCAACATGCGAAATCCTTTTTGGTCACAGGCCAACAGCGGTTTTGACTAGGCTAAACACCTGGGTGTTATCCAGCGTGCCGGTAAACTGACTCGACCCCAGCCCAACTGCGCCGATGAATACATCGGTACCACCATGGGTTTCGCCCCCCGCCCCCATCCGGACAACAGCTTCCTGGTGATAATTGCTGGCAAAGACGACCTCGTCGGTCAGATCGGCATGGTTGCTACGCTTGCCTGCCGGGCGATTCTCGCCATTACCAAAGCCGATAATGGTGTACGGCTTGCCGTCCAGATCCTTGGCGATACTGCCGTCGGTATAGTTGCGCAACAGACCCAATACGCCCGGATTCGTGGCTGTGGTCTTGCCAGTCCGCTTTGCGTAGCCATTCAGCACCAGCGTGTGGTCATGGTCCGCGGTCACGACGATCAGCGTGTTTTTCAGTTCCGGGTCGGTTTTCTTCACTTCGTCGATCGCCGCCTTGATGGCGGTGTCGAAAGCAACCGTGTCCTGCAGTGCCTTGCGGGCTGTTGTTTCGTGCAAGGCATGGTCGATGCGGCCGCCTTCAACCATCAGGAAATAGCCGTTTGGGTTCTTGCGTACCATTTGCAGCGCCTTCAATGTCATCTCAGCCAGGCTGGGTTCCTTGGCAGGATCACGCTCCAGGTCGTAACTCATGTGGCTGCTGCTGAAGAGCCCTATCAGCTTGCCAGTCTTGCCTACATCGACCGCGTCAAAATCAGCCTTGCTGGCCACATAGCTATACCCTTTGGCCTTCAATTCCGCAGTCAGATCGCGCCCATCGGCACGCTTGCCATTTGCACCCGCAGGCAGAAAGAATTGGCGTCCGCCTCCCAATAACACATCGACCCCATCGGCCAACTTAGTATTGAAGCCTGCTCCACCCGGTACGAACTGAGCGGCGATGTCGCTTTCGGCATCACGGTGGCAAGCATGGGCATACGTTGCAGCAGGTGTGGCATGCGTCACACGCGTGGTGGTGACCACCCCGGTACCTCGGCCAGCCGCCTTGGCAAGCTCAAGCAAGGTCGTGGCTGGCGCGCCATTACCAGCGCCACAGTTGCCGGTAAAGTCCGCCTTTGGGCTGATGGCATTCGTCTCAGCCGACATGGAGATGACTTCGTTGTTCATCTTTATACCGGTCATATAGGCCGACATCGATGGTGCGGAATCCGTTACTTGCGCGTCTTTCGAAAACGTCTTGATGAAACCCGTCTCCGGTAGCGTATCCATCGTCAGGTCACCATCCTCACCCACGGCATAGATGCGCGCGGCAGTCATGGTGTTCAGCCCCATGCCATCACCGAGGAAAAAGATGACGTTCTGCTGCGCAGGTTTGGCGGGTTCTGCAGACACATTATTCGAATTACAACCAGCAAGGGCGAGTGCAATTGCGCTGTTCAAAAGCACAAAGGCAAGGTTGAGTTTCATCGTGGTCTTCCGTCGTGGCGATCAATTGAATAGCGGCGATCATGACGAGGCAAGATTGCAAACTCAAGACGCCAAGATGACAGATAAGTCTCAAAAAGGTGATCGCCCAATAACGACAACGCTATCGCTTAAACGCAACATTGGGTAAATTGTGTGGGTTATTTATCACATCAGGACAAATGAGCATGACGCAACTCATCATCGAAGACATCAACACCGGTACCGGCGCAGAGGCAAAAGCGGGCCAGGAAGCCACCGTGCACTACACCGGGTGGCTGCTTGATGGTAAGAAATTCGATTCCAGCAAGGACCGCGGCATGCCCTTCAGCTTTCCACTTGGTGCGGGCCATGTCATCAAGGGATGGGACCAGGGCGTACAAGGCATGAAAGTGGGTGGCGTACGCAAGCTGACCATCCCTGCTGAACTGGGCTATGGCGCACGCGGCGCCGGCGGCGTGATTCCACCAAACGCCACCTTGGTATTCGAGGTTGAGCTGCTCGACCTACAGTAACGCTGCACCGTGGCGGCCAACGCGCTGCCATGCTTTCGGATTTCGCCCCCCGCCCAAAATAACAAGGAGACACCTTATGGCGGAAGTCGTCGACGAAAACATACCTCCCCCACTCAACCCCAAGGTACGTGACCTGCCGTGGTACACCCCCTTCCGTTGGCTCAAGCTGGCGGTAGGCGACATCCGCGCAACACCGACAGGGCTCCTGTTCTACGGCACAGCCTACGCTGCGATGGGGTGGGCCATCCGTAGCTTATTCGGCTATGCGCCCGAGCACACCATGACCCTTGTAACGGGTTTTCTACTGGCAGGGCCATTCATCTGCCTGGGTCTCTATGAAATCAGCCGTCGGCACGAGACCGTCGCCAAGGTCCGGCTCCTGCCAACGCTGACAGCACTACGGATCAACTTCGCTGGCATCAGCCTCTTCGCGATCATCCTGGCCTTGATTGTCGCAGGCTGGATGCGGGTTTCCGTCGTGGTGTTCGCGCTTTTCTTCACTGAGAATGTACCCGACCTCAGCCTGATACTGTCACCAGCCTTCCTCACCCAGCCGGATAACCTGACCTTCATGATCGTCTGGCTCGGCTCCGGTGCTTTCTTTGCATTGCTGACCTTCGCACTTTCCGTGGTGTCTATTCCCATCATGCTCGATCGCGATCGAGATACACTGACCGCCATGTTTGCCAGTGTAAAGGTCTGCCTGGTCAACCCGATATGCATGGCGACCTGGGGAGCGATTATCGTGGCGCTCGTTCTGCTTGGTTTTGCACTGTGGGGAGTTGGTGTGGCGGTTACCGTGCCACTGGTTGGGCATGCTACTTGGCATGCATACCGTGCGCTGATCGAATAGGAACCTGTTTACGATCTTAGGACCTGTTCAAAGTCTCGTGAGCTAGAGCGAGACAAGGCGAAAACAGCCGAGGAAGCGAAGTTTACAAGTGGTAAATGAGCATTTCGAGGATGTTTTCAACGCCGTATCGCTGACGCGCAGAAGACATTGAACAGGTTCTTACTGCACAGCATGTGCAGTACTTGGCCCCGTAGTGCTTCCTTCACTTCCGAAGATAATAGGGGACCATTTATCTTCAGGACAAATCAGTAGCGCATCGTTACCGCGCTGCTTTCTGCGCGTACATCAGGGCGTCCCCTTCAGCAAGGATCTCATCCAGACCGGCATGTTTTTTTGGATCAAGTTCGACAATGCCATAAGAGAATCTGACGGAGTAGGGCCGATTCGTCATTTGGCAATTCGTTTGGATTCGATCAGCCACCTTATGCATAAACCGCTCTGCATTCTCGCGATCAGTACTTATCACTAACGCAACAAACTCATCCCCACCCAGTCTCCCAATAAGATCCGATCCGCGGAATGCATTCTTCATTGCCGCAGCAAATTCCACCAACACACGGTCTCCTTCAGCATGACCATAGGTGTCATTAATCGGCTTGAATTTGTCCAGATCAATGAATACTAGGCATGTGGCAATCGCATGTTCTGTGCAGAATCTAAGGGCAGTGTTACCGAGTTGTAAGAAGCCTCGTCTGTTGGATATGTTCGTCAGCTCATCAATGGTAGATATCTTGAGCGTATTCAGCTCCTCAATCACCATATTGGCCAAGTCTTGCAGCAGCGATTCGTCTTCAGCGTTGAAACCGCGTGCCTTATCATCGATAACGCAAAGCGTGCCCACCTTTATGTCGTCAGCAAGGCGCAGTGGACACCCCGCGTAGAAGCGAATATTTGGATCGCTTACGACCAGAGGATTGTCGGCAAATCGATGGTCTTCCAGCGCGTTAGGAATGATAAAGACTTCGTCGCCCAGGATGGCATGGCCACAGAATGAAATGCTTCGTGGGGTTTCGGAGGCTAAAAGCCCGCAGCACGATTTGAACCATTGGCGATCCGCATCAACCAGGCTGACCAGCGCTATCGGTACATCAAACAAGCGCTTTGCCATCCGAGTCAGGCGGTCGAAGCGCTTTTCCGGGGGGTGTCAGGATTTCCGTGTTCAAGGCGGGTTTGAGATTCACACGGATGATCGAATAAACCGATCCGCGTAAAGAATAGCGAATTGGTTCATGGCCGTCTTCCAATCCTTGGCGGCATAGCCCCGGTAATCCCCCCGGAAAATAGGGGTGTGCAGAAGTAGAATTTTCTCGGATAGAGGGAGTTCTACAAAATGAAGAAATCGAGATTTTCGGACAGCCAAATCATCACCGTGCTTAAGGAGGCAGA
>NZ_JBQXDJ010000086.1:0-13060 GCF_052601015.1 Chitinimonas violaceus
GCACTAACTTGATGGCTTCCGCTCGGTATTCCGACGTATAGCTTTGTGTTTCTCTCTTACTCACCGCAGCCTCCTGTTGGCTCAAGTTTACCAATCAGGTGTGTCTACGGAATTCAGGCTACCTCAAACAGCGGGCTGCAATCGAGGACAGGAAGCGTGATAACTTGACCGCTAAGTGCTGATGAGCCGGGAGGCAGGTATTACCTAATGCCAACCCAAAACAGTGAATACTGTGGAGGCTTCGAGCAAGCACCTAGTTAGCGGCAAGGCCTGAGGCAAGCCCTAGCCATGGAATGCCCGTAATTCTGCGTAACCATGACATCAAGATTCGCAGCGAAGGAGGAAGCGTTATCCCCGTTGCCTGTGGATAGTTCCGTTTATAACGCGCGCAAATGGTTGACTGCAGACCGCTTAGCAGTGGTGCCCAATTTTTACGCGCCTCTAAACAGGTCAGGCAGGAAATTGGACAACTTGGCCATCGAACTTCTACACGCCCAAGGAACCGCTATGAAGACAACCGCAATCAAATTTGCGTTCTGCCTATCAGTCGCCATGTTTGCTATGGTCGCTACATTTGCTGACAAGGAACAACCGCCGTCGGACCCAGAGACCTCAATGAGTTGTGAAACCGTTGAGAATTGGGACTGGCAATGTTTAGGACCCATCTGGTAACCACGGTTGGTACTTAGTCCTATATTCCAAGCAAGCTACCTTGGCGGACAAGATCAACTCTCCACCTTGCAGAGAGCCAAGGTGATTATCGATAACCAAACTGCAATGACCATGCTTTACGAGACTTGGATATGCCAATAGCGTTCATCGGACACACAACAGAGGCACGCCAGGAATTGCGCTATCGCGATGCAAGAGAAGCCTTCCAGCAGCGCTTGACGCAGATTCACCGCAAACACTGCCGGGCGCTTGATACCGTGGTGTTGGGCTATCGCTTGTATTGGCTGGAAACGCAGGAGGGAAGTGACACCAACAGTCTGGGCAGTGACGTTACAACCAACCAGTCTTACGGAATCGCCAAAACAATAGCAAATCAAGCACGACCATGACGGCCAGCGTTGTCGGGTAAGCACCCGGTATCTTGAGTTCTGGCATGTGCTCAAAATTCATGCCGTACACCCCAGCAATCATAGTGGGTACAGCGAATAGGGCAGCCCAGGCAGCTAGCTGTTTGCTCACGGCGGCTTCGTTCAATTGGATCAGCGCGAGATGGACCTGAATGGCCGTCGCAATCATGTCGCGTACCGTGTCGGTTCCTTTGACGATGCGCTCCAGGTGGTCGTACACATCGCGAAAATACTCGCGCATGCTGGCACATACTGCCGGTACTCGACCGCTATGCAAATGGGAAATCGCTTCAAGCAATGGCACTGCAGCGTGGTACACCGTAACCAGCTTGCGCTTGAGCGCATAGAGCGCTTCAATGCCCTCACGAGATTGGGTGCTACTCTCAGAGTGGGTAAACATCCGCTCCTCGATCGCTTCCAACTCGCTTTCCAGGCGGTGGGTAATGGCGAAATAGCGATCCACAACGGTGTCAATCAATGCATACAAGACAAATCCGGAGCCATGGCGCAGCAGTTCAGGCTCATCCTCGCATCGCTGCCGCACACTCTGAAAACCCATCCCCGCCTGGTTTCGAATCGATAGAATGAAATTCGGGCCGACAAAGATATCGACTTCGCCTACCGTGAGTTCGCCAGCATCACTCATCTCCAGCATATGTAATACGCAAAAGAGGGTTTCGCCATACTCCTCTATCTTTGGTCGTTGATGCCCATGCCGCGCGTCCTCGACCGCCAGGGGATGGAGGTCGAATTCGACTTGCATTTCATCTATCTCTTCCGGCAGCGGGTCTTTTATAGCGACCCAAACGAAGGTATCGGCACGGCATGCATACTCACTGATATCCTCGACCGGAAGATCACCGATTTTCTCGCCGTCTTGGTAGGCAGAACAGTTGATCAGCATGGTTTGCTCTTGGTAAGGACAGCGTATTCCGTTGCCTTCTGCGCATAAATCGCATCGGCGCACGTGGCAGGATGAAGCAGCCTCCCATGACATAAAAGGGACAAGTGCCACTGTCGCCATCGACAACGCCCAGCGTACCTAAAGTAGGCCCAGCCAGTTTCAAACGCAAGTTTCAGCCCCTATCGATTACATTGGCTGAATAAGCAGCAGGTAAGGTTTGCCGGCCAGTGGGGTGAAACAAGCAGCCGCCATTTCGTTCACGGCTGAGTCGGATCCACCCTCAGGTATTGGTAGTATGTCTCCCGGCTGACCCTAAATTCACGGGCCAGCTTTGCTTTTGGCCCACCCTCATTGACCCGCTTGCGCAGCTCAACGACTTGCTCTGGCGGCAGGACTATTTTCTGCCTCAGTCAATCCAATTTATCGGCGCAACAACCTCAACCCGTTTCCGACGACAAGCAAACTGGCGCCCATGTCGGCGAATACCGCCATCCACATCGTCCCCATACCCATCAGGGTAAGGATCAGGAATACGGCTTTGATGCTCAGCGCCAGCACAATGTTCTGCACCAATACGGCATGGGTTGCTTGCGACAAGCGAACAAAGCGGGCGATCTTGCCCAGGTCATCGTCCATCAGCGCCACATCGGCCGTTTCGATGGCGGTATCGGTACCGGCTGCGCCCATGGCAAAGCCGATGTCAGCCCGTGCCAGTGCCGGAGCGTCGTTGATGCCGTCCCCCACCATGCCGACCTTGCCAGTCTGGCTGAATGACTCGATGGCTTTGAGTTTGTCTTCCGGCAGTTGATCACCCAATGCATCGTCGATACCAACTTGGTCTGCGATGGCTTTGGCGGTATGCGGATTGTCGCCGGTCAACATCACCGTTTTGATGCCCAGCGTATGCAGGGATTGGATAGCAGCCCGGCTGCTGTCCTTGACCGTATCGGCTACCGCGAAGAGCGCTAGTACTCGCTGACCATCAGTCAACAGAATGACGGTCTTGCCTGCCTGTTCCAATTGGCCGAGTTGTGCTTCCAATGCCGGCGAGCACACACCCAGTTCATGGATGAGGCGGTGGTTGCCAAGCTGATAGTCCACACCACCGATATTGCCGCGCACACCTCTACCCAGCAGCGCAGCAAAATCCGCCACTGCCAATAATTTCATATCCGCCTGCTCGCCAGCTACAGCGATAGCCTGCGAGACTGGGTGATCGGATCGGGCTGCCAGGCTGGTGGCTATCTGCACCGCATCAAGGCCCGCAACCTTTTCCAGCAAGACCGTATCTGTCAGCGCCGGCTTGCCATGGGTAATGGTGCCGGTTTTATCCAAAGCCAGCCATTTCAGCTTGCAACCCTCTTCCAGATAAGCGCCACCCTTGATCAAGATGCCTTGCCGTGCGGCAGCAGCCAGGCCGCTGACGATGCTGACCGGAGTGGAAATCACCAGCGCGCATGGGCAGGCAATCACCAAGAGCACGAGCGCTTTATAGATCCAGTCATACCAACTGCCAGCCATCAGTAGTGGTGGCAGCACCGCGACCGCCAAGGCGATAGCAAAAACAGTCGGGGTATAGACCTTGGCAAACTGGTCCACAAAGCGCTGAGTCGGCGCCCGGCTACCTTGCGCTGCCTCGATAGCGTGAATGATGCGTGCCAAGGTGCTGTTGCTGGCTGCTGCGGTAACACGATAATCAAATGAACCCGCCTGGTTGATGGTGCCGGCAAACACGCTGTCGCCCACTGTTTTTTCAGCTGGCAGACTCTCACCCGTGATAGGGGCTTGATTGACCGTGGATTGGCCTGCCACCAACACACCATCCAATGCGATGCGCTCTCCGGGTTTGACTCGGACGATGCTGTCTAAGGCTACCGATCGGGCTGCGATGTCCACCCAGCTACCATCGGATTGCTGTACGGTGGCCCGTTCTGGTGTGAGCTGCATCAAGCCGCGTACCGCATTGCGGGCGCGGTCCAGAGATTTGGCCTCAATGAGTTCAGCCACGGTGAATAGAAACATCACCATCGCCGCTTCAGGCCACTGGCCTATCAGTAGCGCGCCGGTCACCGCGATACTCATGAGCGCGTTGATATTGAGATTACCGTTTTTGAGCGCGATCCAGCCTTTCTTATAAGTGCCCAGACCACACGCTGCCACGGCAATCAGTGACATCAGCGCGACCAGCCATACCGGCAAACCAGCCCAATGCAGGACTTCGGCACTGAAGGCTGCGATACCGGCCAATGCCAGTGGCCACCAAGGTTGCTTCTGTTCCGGCTTACTGGCGGTAGCGGCGTCACTATTCAACGGTTCCGGTGTCATTCCCAAGCTGCGGATCGCGGCTTCGACATCGACTCGGGCATCGGTACGATGCACCACGGTCAATAACCGCTGCATCAGGTTGAAGTCCAACGCCGATATGGCTGCCATGCCGCCTAGTTTTTTGCGGATGAGCGCTTCCTCAGTGGGGCAGTCCATCTGGGCGATCCGTAGCTGGGTGAGTACGCTGCCGGTGGGCACATCCAGCGTAGTCACGGGGCAGCTGTTGGTAGGAGCCGGTGCGTGACCGCAACAACTGGACGCTGCGGCGTCCGCTGATTGGCCATGGGCCTGTTCGTGATGGTGATCATGCTTATCCGCATGATGGTCATGCGCATCGCTAGGGGCGCGATGCACCACCGCAGCATGGTTGTGCCCGCATGAGCCGTGATCGTGACTCAGCTTGATAGGTCGATAGGAAGACATGCGTGTTATCCCGGCAAGAACAATATATGGCACATCAAACACCCTGAAGTTACTATAGAGTCAAGTAATTTGGAGTGAATGACATGAAAATTGGTGAACTTGCCCAAGTGGCGCAATGCACAGTAGAGACCATCCGCTACTACGAAAAGGAAGGACTACTGGCGGCACCCGAACGCACCTCTGCCAACTACCGTCGCTATGGTGAGCCCCATGTGGAGCGCTTGCGCTTTATCCGCAACTGCCGGGCACTGGATATGACGCATGGCGAAATCCGTGCGCTGCTGGGCTTGATGGATAAGCCAAACGACAATTGCGGCGCGATCAACCACCTGCTGGATGATCATATCGGCCATGTGGATGCGCGTATTGCTGAGCTGCAGCAGCTCAAGCAACAAATGGCATTGTTGCGTCAGCAATGCCATACAGAACAAGCGACAGGCGCCTGCGGCATCTTACATGGCTTGGCGGTCATGGAAACTGAGGCGAAGCCGGAACGGCATACTCATCTTGGTTGAGACTACATACGAAGTGTGGAACGCGCTTATCCGCACAGTAAGGCGCAGTCTCACCCTTGTTGGGAGTGACAAGGAAACAGGTAACCGCACGAAGGTCATTGGGGATTGTTCAGGCAATGACGTTGGAGTAGAGTTACACGCTTCATCAACTGCGGAGTTCCCAAGTGGGCACTTGTTCGAGTGACAGTAGTCGGCCGGTTCCAATGACCGGCATCCCCTCGGCAAGATAACGCACAGGTTTTCCCTGCCGCTGTCTCGCCGAACGCGAGAGGCGGCAATGACGTCGCAGCATTCTGCTGCACGTTCCCCCTCCCAGACAACTGAATAGCTGATTGCTCTGCTGCGATCGGTTGCGAACTTCACTTGCCCTCATCGGCAAGTGGGCTGGTCATGTGCATCGACTACGGCGCCATGCGACTCGCTGTGCACGCGATAAGGCTCCACCTTATCCAGGAGGAGGATCGCTATGCGTATTGCGCATTTTCAATTTTCATCAACACGACTTGCATCAATGGCTGGTGCCGGATCACGTCCAATTCAATGCGACTGATGGCAACTGTAACGACAGGAAGGCGTGGTGAGTGATGGTTCTCCCTCCGCTTGTACCTGCGTTCGATGCCGCTCCTGCCGTGGCCATGGCTGCCCACACACCTTAGAAAATGATGCCAGATCCTGACTATTGGCCGCCTGCCTGAGTGCGCTTTCAAAAGCATGAAGCGGCAGGCTGTACCGGAGAACAACAATGAACTTCGCGCTTTTGAAAGAGTTTTTTGCAGGCTTTTTGCGTACCCATCACATCGCCCGGCATTTTCGCCGCCTGGCACTGCTCGACACCCTGACGCAAACCGGTGTCAGCCGGGAACTGCCGGCTGACCTGAGTAAAAATCTGGTAGTGGCTGCAACCAGCGACCCGGCCGCACTGCTAATCCGCCTCAACAGCCACGATGACGGCCTGACCGAAGCCCAAACGGCGGTCATCCGCAAGCGCATTGGATTCAACGAGGTCGAACACGAAAAGCCGCTGCCATGGTGGCAACATCTGTGGTTGTCCTATCGCAACCCGTTCAACTTGCTGCTGACCCTGCTGGCTGTCATCTCCTATCTGACCGAAGACATGAAGGCAACCGTGGTGATCGGCACGATGGTCGTGTTCTCAACGCTGCTGCGATTCTGGCAGGAAGCCAAAGCAAACAAAGCTGCCGATGCTCTTAAAGCCATGGTCAGCAACACCGCCACGGTAATCCGCCGGGATATGTCTGAAAGCACCGCCCAGGTCTTTGAGCAGGAATACGGTACGCTTAGCCGCGCCAACGCAACTCGTGGTGTCGAAGTGCCGATCAAGCTGCTCGTACCGGGAGATGTGATTGTGCTATCGGCTGGCGACATGATCCCGGCGGACAGCCGCGTACTTTCCGCCAAAGATCTGTTTGTGTCGCAAGCCGCCATGACAGGCGAGTCGATGCCGGTTGAGAAGTTCGCCACCCAGTGTGACGTTGACGCGATTAACCCTCTCGAGTTGGACAATATCCTGTTCATGGGCACGAACGTCGTGTCCTGTTCGGCCGCGGCTGTCGTACTCGGTATCGGCAACGCCACCTACTTTGGGGCGCTTGCCTCACGCGTCACGACCACCGACCGTGCGCCGACAGCATTCCAGTCCGGCGTCAACAATGTGAGCTGGCTGCTGATCCGCTTCATGCTCGTGATGGCCCCGTTGGTGCTCTTCATCAACGGATTCACGAAGGGTGACTGGATGGAGGCGCTGCTGTTCGCGCTGTCCATCGCCGTGGGTCTGACGCCCGAGATGCTACCGATGATTGTGACCTCAACGCTGGCCAAAGGCGCGGTGTTTCTGTCGCGTAAGCAGGTTATCGTCAAGCGGCTGGATGCGATCCAGAACTTCGGTGCAATGGACGTGCTGTGCACCGACAAGACCGGTACGCTGACGCAGGACAAGATTTTCCTGGCGCGACACATCGATGTCTGGGGTGAAGAGTCTGACCACGTGCTGGAAATGACCTACCTCAACAGCTATTACCAGACGGGTCTCAAGAACCTGCTGGATGTCGCTGTGCTTGAACACGTCGATGTGCATCAGGGTCTGAACCCAGCCAAGAACTATCGCAAAGTCGATGAAATACCCTTTGACTTCAACCGCCGCCGCATGTCGGTGGTGGTGAGTGAACGCGAGGACCACCACGAGCTGATTACCAAGGGTGCGGTCGAAGAAATCCTTACCGTCTGCTCTCACGTGCGCCATGGTGAAGCCATTGAGCCGTTGACGCTCGAATTGCTGGTCCGTATCCGCAAAGTCACCGCAGAGCTGAATGAAGAGGGTCTGCGCGTGGTGGCCGTTGCCGCGAAGGAAGTACCACCGACCAAAGAGGCCTACGGCGTGACCGACGAGTCGGGACTGACGCTGATCGGGTACGTGGCCTTCCTTGATCCGCCAAAGGAATCGACTGCCCCAGCGCTGAAGGCGTTAGCCGAGCACGGCGTGGCAGTCAAGGTGCTGACCGGCGACAACGAGCTGGTCACAAACAAGATTTGCCGCGAGGTCGGACTGGCAAAACAGGGCGTGCTACTAGGCAGCGACATCGAGCGCATGAGTGACAAGGTACTGGCAGCGGCGGTCGAGTCGCACAATGTGTTTGCCAAGCTAACCCCGGCACACAAGGAGCGCATCGTGCGCCTCCTAAAAGCCAACGGCCATGTGGTCGGCTTCATGGGTGACGGCATCAATGACGCTCCGGCGCTGCGCACCGCCGATATCGGTATCTCAGTGGATACGGCGGTGGACATCGCCAAGGAAGCGGCGGACATCATCCTGCTGGAAAAGAGCCTGATGGTCTTGGAGGCAGGCGTGCTGGAGGGCCGCCGTACCTTCGCCAACATGCTTAAGTACATCAAGATGACGGCCAGCTCGAACTTCGGCAACGTGTTCTCGGTATTGGTGGCTTCGGCCTTCATCCCCTTCCTGCCGATGCTGCCGATGCACCTGTTGATACAGAACCTGCTGTACGACATCTCGCAGATTGCCATCCCGTTCGACAATGTGGACGAGGAACTGCTGAAGAAGCCGCAGCGTTGGCAGCCGGGTGAGGTAGGGCGCGGCAACCCCGCTGCTTGTAATGACGGCCGCGATCATGGCAATTGGCATCTTCCTGCCCATGGGGCCGTTAGCGCATTACTTCAAACTTCAGGCGCTACCGCCGCTGTACTTTGCGCTGCTACCGGTGATCTTGCTGGGCTATATGGGGTTAATTCAGGCGATGAAGCGCATCTACCGCCGCCGTTGGGGTTGGCAGTAAGTCCATACCTGCTCTCTGGTGTGTCAGCTTGAAGCACATTGCAACTTGGCAGGGTTGACCACTAGCGTGCTTTATTTTTCGGATGCTGACCCGACCCCTTTGCAGCGCACAGCAAGCAGTATCGGTCTTGGCTAGACCATAGGCCTAGCCAAGACCGACGTAGACACCAAAGCAAAGACACCACAATTTGCCGTGAACGCGAATGCTGTACGGAAAGTGTGCTTACTATTGGCCACGCTGACACAAGCACCGCGGGAAAGAGGTGAGCTGGGGGCAAAGAAAATGCCTGTTCTCCACCCTGAAGTGGACACGCTACGTAACTTCATAAAGCGGCTATTAAGTGCTCCAGGCAAATTACTTAGAACCTGTTCAGGATCCCGTACCCTGCTTGTGATCTGCCCCCATCTTTAGTACGAACTTTGCCATTGATGCTTTCGATGTAAGCATTGGGCTTGCCTGACTGAATAAAGGAAAGCGTTACGCCAGCTATACGCCCATACATCCAAGGCCCAGTCTGCGAATTCCGGTCCATTGTCAATGGTGAAGCAAGCTGGCAAGCCACGCATCTCCTGCAATCTTTCTAATACTTGTACCACTCGCAAGCCAGGCAATGAGGTATCCACTTCGATGGCCAAACACTCCCGCGTGTAGTTGTCCACGATATTCAGGCTACGGAATAGGCAATCATACGCTAGCCCATCACTGACGAAGTCCATGCACCAACTCTGGTTCGGTTCGCTTGCCGGGATTTTGGGTGTACGTTCGACCGCAGCTATTCATTGCCGTTCCCTTTGATGGAACGGACTCTACCTCGTTACCATACTCAATGCGGGGTGCAGGTCACTATGAGAAACCGAGCAGAACTACCACTTCTCGGCCAAAGCGGACTGCCATAGCTTATTGACTTACCTCACTTTTCCCCGCCCATGCCTATGGGCGATTGGAAATCAACGAAGGCTATTACTGCGCTTATGGTTTGAATCCGGTCTTCGCCAAACAACTGCTAGGCGGCGTGCTCGAGGCAAGCGCTTTTGACGCCAATGGTGATGTACGGGCGGTGGAGCTGCTCGACCATCCTTTTTTTATCGGCACCCTGTTCCAATCCGAACGTGCTGCTCTGGCTGGCGAATTGCCCCCGCTAGCATTGGCTTGCTGCAGGCTTACACCACTGCTGCCCCAGAAGTGCGCTAGCGCAGCATCATTTCATCGGTGCTGCGCCAGGCGTTCACGCAAGAATTCAATAAAGCGTTGCGTCTTCGCTGGAAGCAGGCGCGTTTCTGTCATCGCGTAGATAGGGGTAGGGGGGCCCACCCATTGCGGTAGCAAACGTCGTAGCCGGCCACTCGCCAGTTCATCGGCTACGACTCCCTCAGACACCAGAATGACACCCATATCCAGTGTTGCCAGACGGCGGATCATGCCGACACTGTTGAGGACGAATCGTCCACTTGTCACAACTCTGACCGTCTGTTTGCCATTATGCAGCGTCCATGCCCCTGCCTTTACGATACTGAAGCACTCGTGCCGCGCTAGATCGGCCGGCTCGGCAGGCTCACCCGCGCGTTCAAGGTAGCCAGGGGAGGCATAAAGATAGGTCTGCAGTTGGGCGAGTTGTCGCGCGATCAGTTGGGAGTTTTCGGGCTCTCCCATACGAATGGCCACGTCAAAGGGTTCGCTCACCAAATCCACCCTCCGCGAGGTGAAGTCGAAATCGAAGGTGATGCCGGGGTAACGCTGGGCGAATTCTGCAATCAATGGCGCCAGGTAGGTCACCGCGAAATCGACCGGAAACGAAGCGCGCAGTAAGCCGCTGGGTTGCGCGAGTATCTCGCCGAGTTGCTCATGCGCAAGCCGGGCCTCATCCACAATACGTTTGCAGCGTTCAAAGTAAATTTGGCCGGCTTCGGTCAACTCGACCTTGCGCGTCGTCCGATGCAACAGACGAAGTCCTATGGCCTTCTCCAGAACACTGATCCGCCGCGACAGTGTGGAGTTCGGCATACCAATCGCTTCTGCCGCACCACGAAAGCCCTTGGCTTTGACCACTTCCACAAACAGGGCCATGTCGTTCAGGAATTCCATGCTAATTGCGCCATAAATGCACCAATGAATTCCAAATTACCATATTTATCCCAAACTGAACTGAGTAGATGATGCTTCCTGTGTAGGTCATGAGGAGATAAACATGCAACGAGACACACGCTGGAACTGGCGCCAAACCGATGTGACCCGCCTGGACCTCAAGGACAAGCAGGTGGCCATCGTCGGCGGAACGGGGGGCATTGGCCGAGCCTTGAGTCGCTTTCTGGCGGAACGAGGTGCCAACGTCCTGGTTATTGGACAGATTTTTCGCGACATGGGGGTCTCTGGGGTTAAATTCATTCAGGCGGACTTGAGCCTGATGCAAGAGGCGCAGCGTGTCTCTGCGCTTTTGCCTGCCGAGACCCTGGATCTGGTCATTTTCACCACGGGCATCTTCGCGGCTCCCCAGCGTCAAGAAACGGCGGAAGGCATTGAGCGCGACTTGGCAGTCAGCTACCTCAACCGCCTGGTCATCTTGAACGCCATTGCACCGAAACTGGGCATTCAGCGGACTGATGACTCAACACCGCCACGCGTATTCATCGTGGGCTATCCCGGTGCAGGGCAGATCGGCACACCCGACGACCTTAATACTGAAAAGTCCTACAAGGCCATGTCGGCACATAGGAACACAGTGGCGGGTAACGAAATGCTCGTCCTTGACGTTGCTAAGCACTACCCACGCCTGCGTGTCTTCGGACTGAACCCAGGCCTCATCAAGACCCACATCCGCGACAACCTGCTCGGTAAGGGCTCCTGGAAGTCGCGCGTGATCGAAAGCTTGATCGGGCTGCTGGCGCCCGCTGCCGACGACTATGCCCAGCGTATCGCACCACTGTTGGTCACGCCTGGCATAGATGGGCACAGCGGTTCGATGTTCAATAGCAAGGGGCAAGCAATCCTGCCATCGCAAGGCCTGACCCTAGATCACATCAGCAAGTTCATGGCCACTTCACGGGCATTGGTCGCGCGTGCCGGCGTTGCCGTGGTGACTTCGTAACACGAAGCCAGCCGCTTTCATCTTCAAATAACTTTCAAGGATTGCACCATGAAACAGCTGTTCACCCCAATTCGCGTCGGACGTTACACGCTGCAAAACCGCGTGGCCATGGCACCCATGACCCGCTCACGCGCTGCCAATGATGGCGTGCCTGGTGGCTTGGCTGCTGAATACTATGCGCAACGCGCCAGCGTCGGCCTGGTCATCACCGAAGGCACCCAGCCCTCAGCGGATGGGCAGGGTTACCTCACTACGCCAGGTATCTATACCGACGCGCAGGTTGCCAGTTGGCAGGAAACCACGGCAGCAGTGCATGGCAAGGGCAGTCACATCTTCATCCAGCTCATGCATGCTGGGCGTATGTCACATCCCGATAATACTCCCCACCATCGCCCAGGGGTTGCACCGTCCGCCATCGCGCCTGGCGTTCCCATGTTTACGGCCACAGGTATGCAGCCCATTCCCGTACCGCGAGCCCTGACCACTGATGAAGTGCGTCAGACTGTTGCCGACTTCCGCTTTGCCGCACGCCGTGCGATCGAAGCCGGTGCCGATGGTGTGGAGATCCATGGTGCGAATGCCTATCTGATCCAACAATTCTTCTCCCCCAGCGCCAATACGCGAAACGATGCCTATGGTGGGTCGATCGAAAACCGTGCTCGCTTCGCCATCGAAGTCACTGCCGCAATTGCCGAAGAGATTGGCGCAGACAGAACCGCAATCCGCCTGTCTCCCGGCATAACCCTGTGGGGCATTGACGAAGGCACGGAGGGGCCGGACTTGTACCGCTATCTGGTCACTGAACTCAATAAGCTGGGTCTTGCCTATCTGCACATCTCGCATGTGGGTAACGAGCCGCTGTTGGCCGATATGCGCAAGCGCTGGACACAGACGCTGATTCTGAACCGGCCGAATCGCCCACGCGACCAGATCGGCACCGACATCGATTTGGGGTTGGCCGATATGGAGGCCTACGGCCAAATGATTCTTGCCAATCCGGACTTCGTCGAACGCTTGAAGTCCAACGCCCCATTGAATAGCGCGGATCGCAGTACCTTCTTTGGGGGCAACGCAGTGGGATATACCGACTACCCAGCCCTGAGCGCCACGCAATACGCGTGAGGCACGCCACCCTGCTTATGACAGCGCATGCCAGATCGTCAACACGCGCTAAACATGAATTACTGGTCCGTAACTGGACACTGGACTGCTTGTGGTAATGCAGCAGAGAAAGAGGTGCAGCGATGTGCCTCTTTGCTTTGGTGCCTAGCCTATTCCTTGATACAACGAGGCCCTAAGAACCTGTTCAAAGTCTTTTCATCTAGCTCCAGACCGGCGATGCTTGCCCAATGAGAACCCCTTACCCCAGCGATATCAGTCGCGAACAATTCGAAGCCATCCGCCCTTTGCTGGAAAACGCC
>NZ_JBQXDJ010000087.1:0-12534 GCF_052601015.1 Chitinimonas violaceus
GGGGCTATGCCGCCAAGGATTGGAAGACGGCCATGAACCAATTCGCTATTCTTTACGCGGATCGGTTTATTCGATCATCCGTGTGAATCTCAAACCCGCCTTGAACACGGAAATCCTGACACCCCCCTGAATGATGCAGCTTTAGCGGTTATTTTTGAAGTCATCGACAAGCACCCCACCCATTTATTTACTTATCAGGGGAAGCCAATTATCCAAGCGAATACGAAGGCTTGGCGTCTTGCTTTACAGCGAGCAGGCATCTCGAACTTCCGTTGGCATGACTTAAGGCATGTCTCCGCCTCGTGGTTAGTCCAAGCGGGTACCCCCACCCGGGCGGTACAGGAATATTTCGGATGGACGTCACCAGCCATGGTGCAGCGCTATGCACACCTGGCTCCGGAGCATCTGGCTCCTTACGCAGCAAAGCTAGATGGCAAACTAATGCCACACCCAAAAAAAATAGCCACCTAAGAAGGTGGCTAAGTATTTGAAGTAACTGGTGCCGACTGCCGGAATCGAACTGGCGACCTGCTGATTACAAGTCAGTTGCGGATTTGTTTAAATTCAACAAGATATGCTGCTTTCTGCTTCGCAACCTATCCTAAACAACCCATTTCAAGCCTAGTATCTACGTGGCTTAACCTGCTATTGCGAAGCAAAATCTAGGCTTCTTTTGAGGCAAGTTCTGGTTACTGTCACTGCCTTTGTCCGCTTCATCGAAAAGCAATCAACCGGACAAGCCATACCCAAAAGAGCGTGCCAAGACCTAAACAGACCGTCATCCAGATTGCTATATAGCGTGCAGCCTTGGTTCGTATGGCCAAATCCTCTGGCTGGGCTGGGCGAACGTGGTAGGGGTTGGGTTCATTTGATGCTGCCGGCAGCCATTCCGTGGGCAATTTGACGCGGCGACGGATGAGCATACGGAATACGTTCATTAAGAATGCCGGCGCAAAGGCAACCATCATAAAGCTGACCCAATGGTTGAATTGGGGGAAACCATTCCTGTAACGCAAATCCGCCATCAAGCCTTGCCGCTCATGGAATTCCCAGTAAGGCCCTTCGTCGAGCATCCGAGCCTCAAAACCCCCAGCAGGCGATAGTTCAACCTCTGGCAGGCTTTCTGGCTTGTCTTCCATATAGCGGCGGATAAATTCCCACATCGCATGACAATTTGCCCAGCCCCAGGTATGGCCCGTACTTACCATCAAGCCATGCCCTTTTTTCTGCTTTTGTCCTTTAGGGAGGCTTTCGTCTCGTTCTACTAAAGCTAAATAGTATTGCCGTTGTGCACCCGCTGCGAGCATCACACTATGCATTAAAACTGGCTTAACCTTTTTCCACTCTAAAGCAATGGGTTTACCTTTGTGGGAACCGATCACCATGCCCAGACGTCGATTGAATATAACGGTGCTAGGTGTTGGAAGCAGTATTGCCAAATACATTATATAGACACTAAAGCAAAGTCCTGCACTTATTGCAATAAGTGCAAATAAGAGGATGAACCACATAACTCCGCCTGGATTTCCGCCAATAGCACTTTCACTCGAAAATAGAATTTTTGCTGCAACAAAGGTCATGTATGGTAAAAAAATGAGCCCGAGCACCTGAGTAAGCAGTCCTAAACCAATCATAAAACTGCCTTGCGGTTGCCCATCAAATACTAAAGCCTCGCTATCCATTCTGGTTATCACCCCATTACCTGCATTGGGTGCTTCTTTTACCGGCAATTCCACTTCATCACATAAGCCAGTAAGTTTTAAAGGCGCAGGTCGTTTCACTTTAGTTGCATCAATACTCATGCCTGATTCTCCACCACAAACTCAGGCCAAGTTTTCTTGTCTGGTTGATATGTCACAGATACGTTCAAATTATCAAAATAAGCCACGTCGGTTACATCTTTAGCTACCGACCCCACACGAATAAACTGCTTGCCGCGTTGGTCAGGATCGCGGAACAAATCCTGCGGAGGGAGCCGCAAGGTCATTTCCCCCTCAATCAATAGTTGTTTATCCTGAACCTTGCCATCGGCCGAACTAACCGGTGCAGCGTGGCTATCGTACTTTTCGACTTGTTCTTCGCCATTAATTTTGAACAGGCTGGATTTTAATACTCGCGTCGTACCCAGCGTATCTTTAGCAGAAAGCTGCACGCGAATAGCCGAATGTTTCGCAAAATACGGCACGCTGATGGTATAGAAGCCTTTTAATATGCCAGCTTGCCAGCTAATTCTCATCTTGATACTGACAACGTAAATGGCATTTCTAAACGCCGTTATTTCCTCTTTACCATCGCGGTAAGCAGATTTACTGTCGGTTCGTATGCGCTTGCCATATCGACAACGATCCACCCATTTTTCTAACTCAGTATCGGTGTTTTCTGCGGCAGAATATCCAGTTGCCATTGCAGCCATTGCTAGTAATAAACCAATTCCAACCGCAATCGGAATCCCTACCCCAGTAGCACCAAATGCTGCAGCAATTCCTGCAAGACCAATAAATATCGCAGAACCACCTGTCAACAGACTGCTAAAAAACGTGAATTCAGCCGCATCCTTATCACCGTCTTTCGATAGTTTCTCTGACTGTTTCCAAAGGTAATAGGCATCCACCAGCCCGCAAGCCAAACCCAGCCCTGCTGCCATGCCACTTAATACTCGTATTCGCAGTGTCTCTACGCCGGCTTGCTTAATCAACTCATTGGCTGCCTTGATCTCCATTGTGACGGCGATACCAGTTAGCGCCGCTGTACCGACGCTGGCGAACCCGCTTTCCAACGCCAGGGCGTCCGCATCCTTCCCTTTCTTCAACTCGTCGGTAAGCTGGTTCCAGGTGTTGTAGAAGCTATAGAGCGTCAAGAAACCGGTCCCGGCCGAGAACGCCCTATCCATCTTGGCAATGCCCACCTTTCTTTCCAGATCGGTCAGCGGGTTGATTTTGAGGTCAGCGGATAGAGTCAGGTCATCCGGTTCCAGCTTGAGCCGACGCAGCAGCTTTTCCATTTCCTTATCGGGCGCTTGGCCTGGCTGCAATTTTTGTGCAACCCAAAGGCTGAAATTCATTACCCCATCACGCCCCGACAAATCCACCATCAAGGGGCCATCCATATTGGAAACGGTTTTCCGCAACTCTTCGCCGTTCAGCTTGTTAGGATCAATGCGCTTGCCGCCACCGCCTGGTAGCACATTGCCCTGCACTAGCGGGATACGTGCCGACGGCTTGCCGATATAAGCGTCCTGCACCCAGCGCACATATTGGTGTACGCGGGCTGTCATCGTCTTAGGTAGCACTACGATGTCGCCACGGCTGGCCAGGATGGTTGCCATGCGTGCAGCAGTCTGGTGGTACTTCTTCAGGCCCGAGCCGTCCTTGCCACGCAGCCAGATCAATTGGGCGGCGAGCGTTACAGCAATCTTTTCAGTCGCGACGGCATAGGCCCGCTGCTGGGCGCGTTGGCTGTTTGCAGCATGCAAGACATCGTGCAGATGCGCGAACCACTCGCGTTCCTTAAAAATGTCTTTGGAGCCCTTGGTTAAATCAAACGTCTTGTCGATCTTCTCCACCGCAAGGAAGGCCAGCACCGACTTGTCAGCCGCCGTAGCCGCCTGCCAAAGCAGATTGGTTGGGTCTTTGGGGTCTTTATCAAACCAGGGCTGCCAGACTTTCTCCCGTTCCTGCATGGTGACGCCTGAGCCCGCTGTACACAGCACGAAGCAGTTTTCCAGGGCCAGGCCGCTGGCCACATTGGAAGGGTCGAAGTCGGACGCAAACAGGTCGGTAAGGCGGGGCGCGGTAATCCACACCACATAGTCACTCGAACAAGTGTCGATCCGCTTGGCCAGGTCGCGTTTGGCCTGCAGCTTCTTCAGGACCGGATCAAGTTTGCTGTTATCGATGTGCTTGGCGTAGCGCTCCCAAGGGTTATCCTTGGCCGCCTGCATGCTTTTGCGTATGTCTTCGACAATGCCGGCAATCAGTAAATCATCCCGGTCTTTGGCCGACAGGTTCTTATCGATCAATAGGACCTGTTCGGTGATGTCATTGCGGGCGCTATTCAGGGTGGCGGTAATGCCTACCGGATCATGCAGGGCCATAATCAAGCCTGGCTTGGCGAGTTTGCCGCTCATAGCCAGCATGGCGGCGGCCAGGTTCTCTGCGTCGCCGCTACGATCAATAACGGGGTTTGCTGCAGGCAGGCGCTTATTCAGCATCTGCACCGCTGATGGCTTGTAGTCTGCAATCCATTGCTTCATGGCCGCCGCGCTGGCCACCTCGGCGTGCTCGAATGCGCTACCGTCCACAGCGCCAATCTTCTGCATCCGCTTCTCAGGAGCGTTAGCGTGCGCTGCCCTCACGGCTTTGGTCCAGTGATGGCGGCTATAGGCAATCCATACCGGCCCGGTCAATTTGTCCGGGCGATCAATGCAAATGGCTTCGACGCCGCTGTGCGGGTTTTCGGTCTGGGTCTGGCAACGGGTGACGTCGGACTGTGCCGGCAAGGTAGCGGGCATGTCCTCTATCATCAGGTCCGGGTAGTAACGGGGGTAGCCGGCTACGTCGATCAAGTACCCTTTCCATACCTTATTCGGGTAGAGCAGATAGATATAGCCAGGGTCCAGCCTGCGCAGATAGTAGCGGTTTTCCTTCAACGCTTTGTCCGTGACGCCAGGCCCGAAATGGCCACCCAATGGCGGAAGCGCTGTATCTTCTTTCGGCGCGGCAGCATAGATCACCGGGAGTATGGCCAGCCCTTTGCGCTGGCAGCGGTTACAGGGATCACTCATAGATTGGATTCGCCATCATGGTCATGTGCATCAATGAACGGTGGCGCGTGCTTGCCCGCCGCCTTTGCGCAGTTCTTCTTTGAAGGATTCATCCCATGCCTGGGTGATGTCCGTAAAACTTGTGTCGTCGCTGGCCTTGGCCGCTTCCAGCGCAGCGCGTACCTTGGGGTGGCCATCAAACTCCGGATGGTAGGCCAGCGCAAAATAGGCGAAATGCAGCACGTCGGATTCGCTGGCCAGCCCCCAGGTTAACGCCTGGTTGGCCACGCGCTCGAGCGCGCCTTGGTCGGGTCGTTCGTTCAGTCCCCATGCGGGTACAAGCTGCGCCATCCGGTTTGCCCAACCCAAGGCCGTCAACGCCCGCCATTGCGGCGCATCCAATACCCAACGGTGGGCAGCATCCGGCCCGCCTGTTCTCACCAACCCGCCTTTGCCTAGCGACACCAGGTGTTGCGGACCATTGGCTTGCGGTACAAACGCCCACCAGGCAGCTGCCCCGATATCCGCCAACATGCTGGACATCTCCCCCTCGCCGAGCACACGCGGCAGGTGGGCGGTAATACGTGGGTCCCAATAACGGAATGACACGGCATGTACTTGCGGCATAGACAGTGTGGCGCGGCGTGCCAGCGCCGATGCGAGGTCAGTAATCGTTTGACCAGGTGCACCCTCTATCCAGGCGCATAGGCTGCGCGGACTGCCATCGGGCAGGTCATATACGCCTTGCGCTTCCTCCAACCCAAGACGCAGGCTGTGATTCAGCACTTTTTCATTCAGCGCGGCGCTATGAATGTCCAGCAGATAGGGGCGTCGATTCGGCGGTATCGCCTGAATAGGAATTGACTGTTTCGGCAGTGCAGCGGCTTCGGCCATCGTGGCCAGCGGGTCGTGCAGCGCGGGATCAACCAACAAAAACAGGGGGTGGGCATCAATTAATGACTTGATCGCGGCATTCAGTGATTGGATGAGTGCGGTTGGATGGGCTTGCATTGCGGTGGTCATGGTGGCTCACTTATCCGGCAACGAAGGGACCGCCAGCACCGGCTGCTGCGCCGAGTTTCTGTGCACAGCCCTTGATCTGGCTGGTTGGCATTTTCTCGGCCTGGTGGCTGGCTGCGGCTGGGCCTTCCCAGATTTTCTGGCTGGCTTGCATCTTCAGGCCATTCGGCACATACAGCGTAATATTGCCGTCCTTCAGCTCCATACCGGCACCTTGTGCGGTGAGCTTGAGTACGGTCGGGCTGGCAATCAGTGCATCGGCATTGGTACTGGCTGTAATCGCCTTCTTGGCGTTCAGGTTGGCTTTATCCTTTTGCGCCTGCACGATGGCTTGCCCGCTGGCTGCCAACAGGCGGATGCCTTGGGTTTGCTCGGGCTGCTTGCCGTCTGGCTTAGCGCCGCCTGCAAATACGCGCAGCCCTTCCTGTGCGGTAATGCCCAAAGTGACCTGTGCGCCAATCTGCAAGTCACGGCCGATCATTGCCAGGTGCTCATTGGCATTGAGGCTGAATTGCCCTGCCGTCAGCCAGCCTATGCCTTGTGGTGCGCTGTGTATCTGATTCGGCCGGGTCCAGGCCGGTGCACCTTGTTTGGCAACGGCCAGGCTGTCTTGCAGCGACTTCAGGTGTTCCTCTACCGGATGCTTGCCGGCTTCCTTCTCTTCCGGTAATTGCGCACTGTGCTTGCCTGCCCGTTCCAGGATCGCGTTTAAGCGGTCGCGCTGCTGCGTGAGTGTCTGTTCGGCTTCCTGGCTATCCATCTGGCCGCCGTTGGCATTCGGGCGCACCTGGGCGGATATCAGCAAGCCTTGCCCTGCGCGAACTGCGGCATGCCCTCGGGTATCCAGGCTGGCACCGTGGCCACGCGATTCACGGCGCGCATTGTCTTGATGGTGGCGAGCTTGGCCAAGCTGTAACCAGGTGTATGCCTGGGTAGTGCCCAGCTCGGCGCGGGGATGTTCGGGGTGGTCGTCAAAGACCAGTTGATTAAAGCCGCCTACCTGCTTGTCGCTCTGTCCGTATTGGCTTTGGCTGATGGCTTGGGTCTTGATACCGCTCAGGCAATCGGGGTGGGCGTGCTCATTGGCGTCACCGGCAAACCAGAATGCGGCGTTGGCAGTAATGCGGCCATCATTGCCTGCTTGTTCGTTGTGCTGCGCATCGCTGTTGCCGGTACCGTTGTAGGCTGCGCCGACAACGATAGGCCTGTCGATGTCGCCATCCAGGAAGTTAACCAGCACCTCCTGGCCGATCCGTGGCACAAAGGCGCTGCCCCAGTTTGGGCCTGCTGCCGTTGCACCGACACGCACCCAGGCCCAGGCGCGTTCATTAGCGGGGGCGTTATCGTCGCCGGTGGCATGGGTCTGTCGGTTGTGGGCGCTGCTGCCACGCTGCCAGTGAAACTGCACTTTGACGCGGTGGTTGCGGTCGGTATCGATGGGCAGACCGCCCAAGCCGACCACTGTTGCGGTCTGTATGCCTTGTACGGTGGGCTTGCTGTGATAGCTGCCTGTAATGGGGGAAGGCGCAAAGGGCGTATCAACAGACTCACCCACACCAATAGCGGCACGCGCATACAGGCAGACGGCGTGATTCAGGTAGTGCTCGGGGAAATCTTCCCCTTCCTTGTCGAGACTGAACTCTCTGTTCAAGGTAGCTTTAAAGTCGGCGCTCAGGTTGTTGCGGCCCTGATGATGGACTGACAACACCCTGAACCGGGCATCCTTGGGGTAGCGATGGTGTTGGCTCAACTCGAACACCTGGCCGGGCGCAAGACTGCGTACCGTGCCCCCCGCATAGATATGCCGTCCTTGTGTCTGGTAGGCGGCAAGCAGGTTCAAGGCGCGGCGCTCGCCATCTTCAGCACCTGCCCAACCGTAGTGGCTGATGTGGTCGTCCAGTTCAAGCTTGGGCCCGTGGTTCTGTATCGGCACGCTGGCCTCTACAGCCTGGTTGCTTAGCGTGCGGTCGTCGTAACTGAGCAAGCGCACTTTGCCAGGAATGACCTGGCGTTGTTCCTGCCATTCTTGAAAGGTATCGCGCCCACCAGGTCCGGCACCCAAAGCGCCCGCCATGGCGGCCAGGCCGTCGCCGCCCTCGACGGCCGAGGCACGATGAAAACGCAACGGGGATTCAGGATTGTTGGCGCACGCAGCATCAAGCCCTAGCCGGTCGCTGATAATCAGCGTGTGCCGGCCTAGGCTGGCGCTACTGGTATCGCCTTCATGCTCAAACCAGCACACCAAGCCCTCGTCTTCGATCAAGCGGCGGACAAAGTGCCAATCGGTTTCCCGGTATTGGGCCAGCAAGCTGCGCTTGGGGTATTTGTCGGCTAAGGCCAGTTTCCAGGCCGGCGCAAGCGCGCCTTGGCTTTGGTAGTCACTGAACAGGCTGTCCAGTATCTCGGCAACGGTCTTGTCCTGAAATACCCAGCTATCACGCCGTTGGCGTAGAAAGCTTAGCCAAGGTTCCACCACCAGCCGATAACGCGCCAGGCCGCCATTGCTGCCTAATGCCTGGGCGGCGCTGACATGGCCATGAACAGGACGCAATGCGGTTCGGCTGCTACTGGTCTGCACTTCCAGCAAGACGGGTGCACCGAGCAGACTATTCAGGTCCAAACCACTCTTGGCGCTCAGCGCGGTGACTTCAAACCGATAGCCACATAGGAGGCTGCTGTCGTTTACCGCCTGGCTATCTCGCAGCGTCGACAGCAACGGCATATGGCCTAGCTGTACATTGGGCTTGGCCGCTTGCGCCGCCACCGAAGAACCAACAGGAAAATGCTTGGGATTTGGGAGCAGCACATTGCCTTTGGGCAAGGGTGCGCCAATGATTTGCTCGATACCGTCAACACGTTCCACCAACAAAGCATCCGGGCCAAGCTTGGTATGCAGCCGGTAAAGGCGCTCGGTGCTTTGCCATTGGTTTTGTTGGTCGAGGAATTGGGCAAGTAAGGCAGTAGACGACATGGCGAAGCGCCTCCGGGCCAGACGTGTTTGTTATTTTGAGGGGGGCATGATGCCGCACGGGGTAGACAACATGAAAGGCAAAATCACCTAATAGTTGCCTACGCCGACAAAATTACAAACCCGATGCGGATGCGCACTGGGGTTTTTCACCTATAGCGCTGTACTGAGGCAACATGCAATAGCATTAACGCCGGCCCCGCTTTGCCCACCAAGTAGGCTGGTGCAAACTTCGCAGTAGGCCGTTTTGATCAGAAATTGGCGTGCCCGTTACTGTTTCAAATATCGTATTAAAGCGTTCGCGCTAGCCAAGTTCGCGCGTAGAGGAAAACCTCGTTTTAAGAAATGTCTGTTCCTAACCCAAGGCGGGCCCAGTGTGATACCTCCAACGTCTACCGTTGGTAAGAATGGAAGTGACTAAGACTCAATTGATGGGTACAGCCAATCCAAGACAATCGTCGCACAGGCGGCACCCGCAATCTGAGCGGCAATAAACCCCAGAGCATCGGCAGGATGGATACCGGCAAACGTATTACTTGCGGCGCGAGCAAGGGTGACAGCTGGGTTAGCAAATGATGTGGAGGCGGTAAACCAATATGCGGCCGTTATGTACGCAGACACCGCAAAAGGGGTGACTGTAGGGCGGCTACGCGTACAACCGATAATGACGGCGAGCAGGCCGAAGGTGGCTACAAACTCACTCCACCATTGCGCGGTACCCGTCCTAATGTGTTGGGATGCAGAGAAGAGTGGTTCGCCAAACATTAAGTGCGCAGCGGCTACACCGGCAAATGCATTCGCGATCTGAACCAATATGTAGGGCAGTACATCGCCCCAGCGGGTGTTGCCTAACCAAGCATCCGACAGTGTGACGGCAGGATTAAAATGCGCCCCGGAGATTGGGCCAAAAGTCAGGATCAAGGCAATTAGCCCGGCACCTGTAGCCAGTGCATTGGCGAGCAAAGCCAGACCAACATTACCGCCCGCCAATCGCTCGCCCATGATCCCGGAACCGACCACGGTTGCCAGCAAGAAGGCTGTGCCCAAGCCTTCTGCTACCAATCGACGACTGAGCGTCATACGGGCGAATCTCCGATTACTTGTAATTCCCGCTTGATGGCTGTTTTGTCGAGCTGATCGAGAGGCAGATCCATTAACAACTGAACTCGACCCATGATTTGACGGAATACCTTATTGAAGGCCCCGCGCTTTACCTCGTCACTGCCTTCTACGGCTGCCGGGTCTTCAAAACCCCAATGTGCGGAAATGGGTTTACCAAGCCACACCGGACAAGCCTCTCCCGCTGCGTTGTCACACACCGTAATGATGAAATCCATTTGTGGCGCGTCAGGCTGCGCAAACTCATCCCAGCTCTTGCTACGTAAGTTACCAGCGGCGTATTTCGTCGTAGCAATCTGCTCAATAGCAAATGGATTAACCTTCCCGGTCGGTTGACTGCCTGCGCTGTAAGCTCGGAAGCGGCCGTTACCCATTGTATTGATAAGGGCTTCGGCCATGATGCTTCGCGCCGAGTTACCAGTACAGAGTACAAGGACGTTGTAGGTTTTATCAGCCATGGTATTTTACTTCCGAGGATCAGCAACAAACGCCAGTAGTCTTGGATTTACCGGTTGGTACACAGCAAGGAGATGCGTTGTCTAACTTGGCCATTGGGATGCAACAGTCGGATGCGGTAGGCGAAGCTTCTTGATGGCTTCCAAAAACCGGAATGGTGTCCAGCGTATGGAAAGTCTCCCAAGCTATGCCTTGTGGGTCGTTGACCCAATACTTATCTGACTTGGCATAACAACAAGCTGCGCCGGTTTCTTCGGTCAAATTGGATGCTAACTCTTGAAGACGATGATGCATTTCAGCCAGCTCATCTGCTGACTCAACCTGTATACCAAGATGATTTAGCCCAGCTTCGACACCTCTTTGAGAGATTGCAAAGTTCATTCGAGGGTCTTCTAGCATCCACTTCGCGTAATCGGCTTTGCTGACGGTTGGTGCGGTAGCGAACATTGCAGAGTAGAAGTCGATGCTCTTAGCCAAGTTATCGACGGAAACATGTACATGTAGGCGTTTCATGATGACCTCTCTTCTGTGACGGTACAGGTTGGGGTACAGGTGGGTGCGCAGGGATTGCCTCCACAACAGTTCTCGGTAAGGAAGGCGAGCAGTGCATTCATCGTCTCGAAGTTGGCTGTGTAAATGACATAGCGTCCTTCTTGACGCGAAATTGTCATGTCGGCGTGCGTTAGCTCCTTCATGTGGAAAGAAATTGAAGAGGGGGCAATTCCCGTGGCTTCAGCAATCTTCCCAGCAGGTAGGCCCCCAGGCCCGGCTTGTACCAAGATGCGAAAGATAGCGAGGCGGGACTCTTGTGCTAAGGCTGCTAGCGCGGTGACAACATTGCTTGTTTTCATATTTCTATTATTATTGAAATGATGAATAAAGCAAGTGAATTTCAGCTATATTTCAGATTGACAGGTAACGGCCATTGCTGCGTGAACACCCGTTACGTACCTGAGTGGCCACCTCGTACCTAGTGGGGAGAGACATATGGACACTTACGAAAGCCCAATGATCTTGTTAGTGATCGTGCTGACCGGATTGGTCCTGGCGTGGTTGTTTCGACGCTTTCTCACTGAAACATGGTGGTACTTCAGTGGCAAGCCCTTCGGCAGGCTGTTAGAAGATGTCACCCGTTGGCATGCGGAACGACAAATTCCCTTTTCCAAAGGCGAAATTGATGCTCTTTACGAGCGAGTCAGCCAAGCCAAGGATAAGAGCGCCGAATGCAATATGATACGGCGCGAGTTAGGATTGTTATGATTAGCTGAAATGTGATTGCGGCAATCTAGTAAATCCCCCTACTGGATAACACTTTGCTGTCTTATCCAAGCCTGCAGGTCCGTCAGTTGTCGGGCATTGTCCTGGCTGGCGGCGTAGTTTTCGGTGACGGTAACAAGGGCGTCATCGCTTGTAAGCTTGCTGGCGGCCGCATCAACGCCGCGGGCGGCATCGGGAATGACGGACAGTGCAGCGGCGTCGTGCTGCTGCACCCACTCACGATCCAGGCGACACACAGTATGTTCAGGATTCGCCACATAGCGGATGACCTCCTTTTCAATCGTTTGATAAATCACGCGGTCGCGTGCCCTGCCTGCTTCATGGGCTAAGGCAACTTGTTGGCTGATAGCAGCTTGCCGGCGTTCAACCAGACTCACGCGTTGTTGATTGGCCAACTGATTTCCAGCCTGGCTAGCCTGCTCATCGATGCGCCCACGAACATACGCAGATCCACCGATCACCAACGCCAGGCCACACAAGGCGATCAAGCGGTACGGCCAGGGAAGTAAGGTATTGATCATGGCTGTACAACAGCCGTGGCCACCTCGCCCCCAGCAGCCTGATACGTCGCAAGGAGCTTGGCCAAGCTGTGCTCAGGCTGCCCATAACCGGCACCGGGCAAGCTGGCCCAGATGTTCTTGACGCGCTCGAGCGCGGTTTGAATCTGGCCAGCCTGGATCAAGGGCAATGCGCCACGTTCGCGGATTTGCTGAATCGCGATGCGATCCTGATTGGTCGGGCTGAAGTCTCGTAAGCCCAGTTGCTTGCGGTAAGCATCGTAGTATCGCGCCAGCAGTTGATAGCGTGTTTGCGCTGATTGAATATTGACCCACCCTGCCGATTGAATATTGACCCAGTGATGGTTGCCGCCGTTTGACCGGCGACTGTGCATAACTATATCTCTACGGGCTAGTCTCACCCGTGGATTTTC
>NZ_JBQXDJ010000088.1:0-12143 GCF_052601015.1 Chitinimonas violaceus
GGCACTTTCCAGCAGTGGGCGAATGGTTTCAAATTGTTCGCGACTGACGTCGCTGGGGTAAGCGGTTCTCATTGGGCAAGCATCGCCGGTTTGGGGCTAGATGAAAAGACTTTGAACAGGTTCTAAGAACCCGCTTACGATCTTGCTGCGCAGCCATGATCAGGGCACATGTACTGCATTGCACCCCGCTGACACCTGCTCGTGAAAGAGCTTGAACTAATTCTTAGAACCTCTTCAAAGTCTCGCGAGCTAGAGCGAGACAAGGCGAAAACAGCTGAGGAAGCGGAGTTTACTTGTGGTAAATGAGCATTCCGAGGGTGCTTTCAACGCCGTATCGCTGACGCGCAGCAGACTTTGAATAGGTTCTAACGTGGCAACAACGCCGACCCTATAACCAATGCAATCACCACCCCCACGGTCAGCAACCGCCGCAGATGCATGAGCCAGCCGGGAAATACCCTGGGGTAGCTGAAGTAGAGTGCATAGTCGGCAAGGCTTTGCGCCATGAAGCCGGCCATCAGCAACGCCATTCCTCTGCTAGTCGGCAGCAACAGAGACACCCAACCCACAAGCGCCGCCAAAGTGGAAACCGTATACACGCGGTGAACCGGCGTGCCGGATGGTGCATGAACAGCCAACCCCCACCAGATCGCACCCGTAAACGTCAGTATCATGGCCCCGTAGATTACAAGCGCATTCAATGGCACCAATGGATGGTGCGCCAAACCCAACGCGGCAACAGCCAGACATACATAGAACGGTACAAGCCCAGCAACACCGAGCCAAAGCGCACTTGGTGGTATCGGCGTCCGGACTTCACTCGGGGTAGTCATGGTGGCTCCCATTAGCTTTAATTACGTGGATAACATCTTCTCGGCTAACTGAAAGCCGGAATCCCACGCACCTTCGACACGCGAGCCATTGATCCAGTCACCCGCCAACCCCAGCGTACCGCTGGCATCCATCAGGCATCCCACATTCATGGGGTTGTCCGCCTGCGCGTACAGCCAGCGATGAGCGCTCAGCTCCTCCACGCCAATTTGTATACCAGCAAGATTGCGGAACGCTGCCAGCAAAGCATTGCTGACATTGCCTTCCTTCTCATTGACATGCGCTTGCGACCAACTCGGGCTACCGTGCAATACCCAGGCTTCGCCGGCTGGCCTGCCCGGTTTGCTGGAATCCCGCGCTACCCAGCTCAAGGGGCCTTGGTTAACGAAACAACCTGCGAAGTCCAAATTGATAGGCTCAGAAAAACGGGTCATGACCGCCCAGGCTGGAGACATGATCACCCCGGCAATGGTGGCCTGCAGTTCTGGCATATTTTCCAGTAACGCCGCGGACTGAGGGGCGGGCAAAGCCAACACGAGTCTACGGCAGGCCGCTGTCTCACCGTTTTCAAAATCCAGGCGCCAGCCATCTCCCTCCCGGTCAAAGCCAATGAGCTTATGCTGGGCAAAGAAATTCAACTCACCCAAGAGATATCGGCACAGACCACTCATGCCCGGCTCAGCAACATAGCGGGTCTTGCCGTCCGCATCTTCGAACTTGGTGCCATCCCAGGCAACTATCCGGCCCTTCCATTCGGTCACAACGCCCGCCGCCTGCCATTGCGCAACAACCTCATGGAACGTTGGCAGGTGAGCCGTGAAGTACTGTGCGCCATGGTCAAAACTGGCGAACTCGCCACGACGGGTTGCCATACGGCCCCCTGCGCTTCGGGCCTTGTCGAATATGGCCACGTTCAAGCCCGCCTGGGTAAGCGCATTTGCACAACTCAAGCCGGCGATCCCAGCGCCGATCACTGCTACGTCCAGTACATGCAAGGGCGTCATCATCCATTCACTTAGTTGGGTTTAAGCATAGGTTTAAGCTTATCCATCACCTCGGCCCCGTCAGGCTCGATAGATGAAGGAAAGGAGTAAATCGTATTGCCATCAGGGGCAATCAGATACTTCTGGAAATTCCACTTGGGTACCCGGCCAGTCGCCTGCGCCAAGGCTTTGAAGAAGGGATTTGCCCCGTCACCCGTCACACTGCTGGCTTCTGCCATTGGGAATTCGATAAAGTAGGTCAGCCGGCAAAAGTCGCCAATCTCCTTGTTGCTCGCCAGCTCCTGTTTGAAATCATTGCTGGGAAACCCCACCACCATCAAGCCCTGTTCCTTGTACTGCTTGTACATGGCCTCAAGCGCAGCAAACTGGCGTGTATAACCACATTTGCTCGCCGTATTCACCACCAGAATCGGCTTACCCGCCATGCCACACAGATTGAGCGGCTGCCCCTGCAGAGTCTTGAACTCATGCTTGAGCAACGCCGGGCAATCGCCAGCAAAGGCAATGGTGGTTGCCATCAGCAGCACGATGCAGAAACTCAAACGCAGCACGGCGACACTCCCATTCAACGCTAACCCGAACATCAGCACTGGCCCCGATTGTGTAAACGATTTGGCCACTCAGCAACAGACAATCATTCCACAGAAAGTTGCGCCGCCAACGCAACTACCTTCGGGGCGATCTCCTCGGCCCAGCGCGCCGGTGTCAACCGATAGGCCGGACCACTACAATTAATGGCCATCAACGGCGAACCGCCCACAATAGGCACCGCCACCGCATGAATATCAGGCTCGAATTCACCATAGGATGCGCAAAAGCCATTTGCCTGAAAAGCCGCTCGCTCGGCACGTATACGCTTAGCCAAAGGCGGCCAGCGCGAGCCATACTCCTCGGCCAGCTGGTCTTCCAAGGCATTTTGTTCAGAGACCGGCAATACAGCAAAGAGTGCCCGGCCAATTGCAGTCGTCGCCAAGGGCACGCTGGACCCGACCTCTAGGCGAATACCGACACGCGTAGGTGCCCGGCAGGTTTCCACATATACCACCCGCGTGCCTTGCCGCACACCCAGCGTCACCGATAGACCGGTTTCCTGCGACAACCTGCGCATCGGCTCCCGCGCCCGCTCGCGCAGGTCCAACCCTGCCAGCGCCGCGAAACCCAAGGTAAGCACTGCCGGGGCTGGATGATACTTGCCCGCTTCGTCCTGGCTGAGGTAACCCAGCCGGCAAAGCGTGTACGTGAGCCGCGATACGGTGGATTTGGGCAAATGACAACGCTGGGCAAGCTCGGTATTACCCAGCGCCCTGTCGCCAGCCTTGAAAGCCGCCAAAACCTCCAAACCACGCGCCAGCGCTGTCACGAACAAACGATCGGTATCAGCGTTGTCGGTCATGCTGCACGGCCTTTGGGTTCGATAATCACGAGGCCGATACCGGCAACCAGCAACCCGGACCCTAGCCAGAAGGCCTGATCAGGCACTTCGTTAAACGCAAGCCACCCAACCAGTGGGCTGAACAGCAGTAGTGAAAAACTGCCGGCCTCTACCGCGCTGGCGTCGCCTACTTTGTAAGCCTGGATGTAAGCAAAATAGACACCCATGGTCGTCAAACCCAATGCGGGCAACAGATACCAGAGCTCCTGCGGCGGCATAGGAATGCTGAATCCGCACAGGATGCCAAATACCGCCCAGTTGGTCACATAACTCCACCAGACGATGGTGACTGAAGGCTCCGTACTGCCCATCTTCTTCAGAACCACGCCCAGGCCAGCCTCCGACAATGCACATAGCAATGCCACCAGCGCGGCTGGTTGAAACGCCGCCGCACCTGGCTGCAGAATGGCCAGCACCCCACAAAAGCCTACCGCCACGCCGGCCCAACGCAGCCAGTGCGCTTTTTCGCCCAACAGGAATACCCCAAGCGGCAGCATGAATAGCGATGCCGTCATCAGGTAGGCATTGGTTTCGGCCAGCGGCAAACGCGTTACCGCATAGGCCGCGCAATACGATGAGGTCGCAATAAACACGCTCCGCACCAGATGCAGGCGCGGATGCCGGGTGACGATGCTGCGGCCACGTGTCCACAACGCCACTGGCAACAACATCAGCAGCACGATGTTGGCACGGAGGAAGACCAGCTGCTCGGCTGTGTAGTCGTACCGGCCGAACTGTTTGGTAGTGGCATTCATCAGCGCCCAACTGGCCATCGCCAACACCACGAAGCCCACGCCACGGGTATTGCCTGAAAGTGTCGTCCAGCGGGTACGTAGGTGAGTAAGCATGAGGAAACTCTGAATCACAGGGTAGGTGACTTTACACCAGCAGGGCGACTCGGTAATCTGTTTCGCATTGCAGAATTATGTTCCGCAATGCGGAACAATACAAATCAGGCGCGTCGACCGACATCGCACGCTCCCCCAGCAAAGAATGGAGATCGAGATGGCCAAACCACATTTTCAATGGGACGACGCGTTGCTTTTGGACGAACAGCTCAACGACGATGAACGCATGATCCGCGACGCAGCGCGTGACTATTGTCAGGGCCGGCTGATGACCCGCGTGCTGGAGGCCAATCGCCATGAGCGGTTCGATCGCGAAATCATGAACGAGCTGGGGGAATTGGGCCTCTTGGGTTCCACCATAGAAGGCTATGGATGTGCCGGTGCGAGCTATGTGTCGTATGGTCTGGTCGCACGTGAGGTGGAGCGGGTCGATAGTGGTTACCGTTCGGCAATGAGCGTGCAATCAAGCCTCGTGATGTACCCCATCTACGCCTACGGCAGCGAAGAACAGAAACAGAAGTACCTGCCCAAACTCGCTACAGGAGAATGGGTGGGGTGCTTTGGTTTGACCGAGCCCAACCACGGGTCCGACCCTGGCAGCATGATCACCCGTGCCCGCAGCGTGGAAGGCGGTTATCGCCTCAGCGGCGCCAAGATGTGGATCACCAACTCACCGATCGCTGATGTCTTCGTAGTCTGGGCCAAGACTGACGATGGCGAGATTCGTGGTTTCGTACTAGAAAAGGGCATGAAAGGGCTCAGCGCGCCAAAGATCGAGGGCAAGTTCTCGCTGCGCGCCTCCATTACCGGTGAAATCGTCATGGACGATGTTTTCGTACCGGCAGAGAACATGTTCCCAGAGGTCAAAGGCTTGAAAGGCCCATTTGGCTGTCTGAATAAGGCACGCTATGGCATCGCCTGGGGTGCTATGGGCGCGGCGGAGTTCTGCTGGCATGCAGCCCGCCAATACACGCTGGACCGCAACCAGTTTGGCCGCCCGCTCGCCGCCAACCAGATCATCCAGCTGAAGCTGGCCAATATGCAGACGGAAATCACGCTCGGCCTGCAATCGGCGCTGCGTGTAGGCCGCTTGATGGATGAGCAGCGCGCCGCGCCCGAGATGATCAGCCTGATCAAGCGCAACAACTGCGGCAAGGCGTTGGACATTGCCCGCATGAGCCGCGACATGCACGGCGGCAATGGTATCAGCGACGAATTCCACGTCATCCGTCATGTCATGAACCTCGAAGCCGTCAACACCTATGAAGGTACTCATGATGTGCATGCGCTCATCCTGGGTCGGGCGCAGACAGGTATTGCTGCATTTGGCGCTTAATGTACGGCATCAGCAGGCGCACAGACCTCGCCGAAATACGGGCTAGTCTGTGCGCCTTGCCGACACCGTGGTGAAAGGTTCTCGCATGTCCGCACTCTCCCATCTTCGCGTTCTCGATCTTTCCCGCGTGCTGGCTGGCCCCTGGGCTACACAGCAATTGGCAGACATGGGCGCGGAGGTCATCAAGATTGAAAAGCCAGAAGGGGGTGACGATACCCGCGGCTGGGGGCCGCCCTTCCTAAAAGACCGTGACGGCAAGGCCACGCGCGAATCGGCTTATTTCATTTGTGCCAATCGCGGCAAGAAATCGGTCGCCATCGATATGGCCACCCCTACAGGCCAAGCGCAGATACGTGCGCTGGCCAAAAGCTGCGATGTGGTGGTGGAAAACTTCAAGGTCGGCGGGCTGAAGAAATATGGCCTGGACTACGAAGCACTAGCCGCCATCAAACCCGATCTTGTCTATTGCTCGATTACCGGTTTTGGTCAGGCAGGCCCGCGTGCGGACCAGGCCGGCTATGACTTTATGATCCAGGGCTTGGGCGGTCTGATGAGCATTACCGGCGCACCCGATGGCGAACCACAGAAGGTGGGCGTGGCGGTAACCGACCTATTCACCGGTATGTACGCCACGGTCGCCATCCTCGCGGCCTTGTCCCATCGCGACCGTACCGGAGAAGGCCAGTATATCGACCTTGCACTGTTCGACTGCCAATTGGCGATGTTGGCCAATGTCGCCAGCAACTATCTGGTTGGCGATGTGCAACCTCCGCGCTACGGCAACGCCCACGCCAATATCGTGCCCTACCAAGCTTTCGAAACCCGCGACGGCCATGTGATTGTCGCCGTCGGCAACGACAGCCAGTTCGCCCGTTTTTCTGAGCTATGCGGCCACGCCGAATGGGCGGCCGATGAGCGTTTTTCCACCAACAAAGCCCGGGTAGTGAATCGTGCAACGCTGATTCCATTGATTACCGCTGCCTTGAAAACCCAGTCACGCAGCCATTGGATCAGCAATATGGAAGAGTCAGGCATCCCTGGCGGGCCGATCAACACCATCCCCGAAGCATTGGCCGAGTCCCAAGCGCAGGTACGACAGATGGTGGCGGATATTCCCCATCCTGCCGGCAGCGTACGCATGGTTGCCAACCCCATCCGGTTTTCACGCACACCCATTCTGTACCACGCAGCACCCCCTACCCTGGGTCAGCATACTGATGAGGTACTGACAAAATGAATCCGCCAATGGCGTACCTTATCCCAGCCAACCACAGTGTGGCACAGACAGAGAGACAGCCATGAAACAGCACGACCCCATTACCACTTTTATCAACCAGCATGGCATCCGCGAAGTGGAATGCCTGGTCGCCGATATCAATGGCGTACCACGTGGCAAGACCATGCCGGCCAAGGCATTTGCCAATGGCCAGGAGCTACGCTTGTGCAGGGCGGTTGCGATTCATACCGTCACTGGCGACTGGGCCGACTATCGCTTCTCCGGCGAAGGCGACCCGGATATGAAGCTGTTGCCGCTCTACGACACGCTGAAACCCGTGCCCTGGGCCGGCAAACCACGCGCACTGGCGTTACATGACTGTGAAGACCTGGATGGTAAACCCACCCCTATCGCCAGCCGCAATGTGTTGAAGCAGGTGCTCGCCCGGTATGCAGAACATGGCTGGCAACCCGTCGTAGCGCCGGAATTGGAGTTCTATGTTTTCGCACCCAATGTCGACCCTAACGACCCCTTCGAAGCACCGGACAAAGGCAATGGCCGCCGGGAAGATGGTCAGCAAGGCTTCAGCCTGGGTGGGCTGAACGACCTCGGTCCATTCTGGGATGATGTCTACAGCGCACTGGAGACACTGGGTATCGTGGGAGATACCTTCGTTCACGAACTTGGCCCAAGCCAGTACGAGATCAACCTCGTTCACGGCGACGCCTTGAAACTGGCCGACCAGACCTTTCTGTTCAAATACGCCTTACGCGAAGTGGGTTACAAACATGGCTTGCAGGTGGTCTTCATGGCCAAGCCCCTGGCTGGGCAACCCGGCAGTTCCATGCACATCCACCAAAGCGTAGTGGATGACAAAGGGCACAATATCTTCAGCAACGCCAACGGTGAACCGACGGAACTGTTCTCCTGCTTCATTGCCGGCCAGCAAGCCTTGATTCCGGAACTGGTGCCACTGCTCTGCCCGCATGTGAACAGTTACCGCCGTTTTGCCAAGCATATGGCAGCTCCTGTTAACCTGAGTTGGGGGCACGATAACCGCTCGGTCGGCATCCGCATCCCTCGCTCGAACGCCACTGCACGCCGGGTTGAAAACCGTATCGCCGGTTGCGACGCCAACCCCTACCTTGCCTTGGCCGCAAGCCTCGTGGCCGGGTTATATGGCATGACAGACAAACTGCAGCCGTGTGCCGAAGCGATAGGTACCGTGTTCAACCAGGAAGACACTGGACCAGAACTACCGCGTACATTGGAAAGCGCTTTGATTGCCATGCAAAGCAGCCAGCGGGTACGTAGCCTGCTGGGTGATGAATTCATTGATGCTTTTGTGGCAGTCAAAGAAGTGGAGCTGGATAGCTACCTCAGTGAAGTCAGCCCGTGGGAGCGGCGCTTCCTGGCCCCCTTAGCCTGATTCAGGCTCACACAGAAACGGCGTTCAAATGAACGCCGTTTTCCATTGGGACACATTGCATACTGGTTTTCGGGCCGCAGTAAGCAGCGGCATTTTGGTACTATGCCGAGCGCATTGAGCACGTAGAATTCTATTGCCGCTCGCCATCCTCCCTGCCTAGCAAATAGCTCGCCCTCATCAAACACGCATGCTGTTCAATTCCTACGTCTTTATTTTTGTATTCCTGCCCATCGTGCTCGGTGGTTTTTATATTATCGGGCAACGTAGCCACCAATTTGCCTCGGTGTGGCTTGCTGCAGCATCGCTGTTTTTTTATGGCTGGTGGGATTCACGTTTCGTAGGGTTGCTGCTGGCATCCATTGCATTCAACTACTGCGCCGGCTACGTCATCACTCTCTGGTCGGAACGCAGCAAACGCCAACAGAAATGGCTGCTAGGGTTAGCTATCGCTGTTAACCTGGCACTACTGGCCTACTTCAAATACGCCAACTTTTTCGTCAGCAATCTTGCGGCACTGACAGGTACAACCTTGTCGATCGGTGAAGTATTGTTGCCGCTCGGGATTTCCTTTTACACCTTTACCCAAATTGCTTTTCTGGTCGACACCTATCAAGGCAAGGTCAAGGAATACCGGTTCATTCATTACACACTGTTCATCACTTACTTCCCCCACCTTATCGCGGGGCCGGTGCTGCATCACAAAGAGATGATGCCGCAGTTCGCAAGGCCGACCACTTGCCAGCTCAACTGGGACAACATCGCTACCGGCCTCACCATTTTTCTGTTTGGCCTGGGCAAGAAAGTATTGATCGCCGACAAGCTAGCTGAATATGCAACGCCCGTATTTCACGCTGTAGCACAAGGCGGCCAACCGATGTTGCTGGAAAGTTGGATAGGCGTACTGGCCTACACCATGCAGCTTTATTTCGATTTTTCGGCCTACTCCGATATGGCTATCGGCATCTCGCTGCTTTTTAATGTCCAGCTACCCATCAATTTCAATTCGCCTTACAAGTCCACCAGCATTATCGAGTTCTGGCGACGCTGGCATATGACGCTGTCGCGGTTTCTGCGCGACTATCTTTACATCCCGTTAGGGGGAAATCAGAACGGGGCAGCCAGCCGCTATCTGAATCTGATGATCACCATGCTGCTTGGCGGCTTATGGCATGGCGCTGGCTGGACCTTTGTGATCTGGGGCGGGTTACATGGCTGCTACCTGCTGATCAACCATGCATGGCGGGCAACACAAGTAAAACTGGGCTGGGCAAACCCAGGGCGGTTAGCGACTTTTGCCGGCGGTGTGCTGACTTTCCTGGCGGTCGTGGTCGGCTGGGTGTTTTTCCGGGCAGACAGCGCCAGCAGTGCAGTAAACCTTTTACAGGGTATGGCTGGTCTGAATGGGATATCGCTTGCCCCAGAACTTGCTGTAAGCAAACTAGGAAACAGCCTTGCGGCGCTTGGCACGCAGTTCCAGGGGGCAATGCCTTTGACCGAACTCAACCCGCGTAAAGCCTTCAATATCATTCTGGTTGCGATGCTGATCGCCTTTTGCATGCCGAATGTACAGGAAATCGTTCAAACTCCGGCGGCAGAACGTAAAGGCTTGCTACGATACTTGGCTTGGCGACCGAACTGGGCTTACGCGTCAGTTCTGCTGATCGTCACTTATTTTGTTCTGGCCAATCTGCATCGCCAGTCCGAGTTTCTGTACTTTCAGTTCTAGGAGCCTGCTTAACGATCTGTCACGAGCAGCTGTCAGCAGGGTGAAGCGCAGCACAGAAACCGGAATGTACTTGGGTACATGAGGCTGCGAACTTCTTGGTGCGATAGCACCTTAGCAGCTCGGCGTCCCCCTTGCGGGGGCTTTCGAGCAGCACATGAGCCCTGATCACTGCTGCGCAGCAGGATCGTAAACAGGTTCCAGGTCCACTGTTTTAAGCCCATGTCCCATTCGGCTGGTTAATCATGCACCGTCTATTTGCTCCACTGTCTCCTAGAAAATTCAGCCTGATCCTGGTCATCCCCATGATAGTGCTTGCGCTTGTTGGCTCTATTGCGGGCTATGTATTCAAACCCCTGCAAGGTGATTTGACGCGGTTGGCTCAATTGCCAGAGTCAGACTTTGGCCCGCAGCAAGCGCAACCCTCTATATCCAATAAGTGGCAGGTCAATACACCAATCGCACAGGCCGATATGCTGATCATCGGTGACTCGTTTTCAATGGGCCATGAGTGGCAAAGCCGTATACAGGAACGAGGGATAAAAACAGCAACTGTGCATTGGGACAGCCTGAGAAGCTGTGATCGCCGCAATGCCAGCTATGGCGATTTCCTGGTACGTCTAATTCGCGAATCCGGTTTCAAAGGCCGCTACATTATGCTGGAAAGCGTAGAACGCGAATTTGAGCAGCGCATGCAATTGCGTTGTGACCGAGTGACTGCTACCCCAGCTAATTTAAGTCTCAGTGGATACAGCGCCGCTGCCAGCAAACCAGAAATATTAGGATGGGGATGGGTATATAAAGCGCTTTGGCACAAGCTGGTTTTACAACGTAAACCACAGGAAAAGACGTTTGGCGGTGCCAAGGTAGTTGCAATGGCCGGCTGCAACCTATTCTCAAACCTGCGCTGTGACTATGGCTTGTTCTACAAGAATGACTTTCGTAAACCCAGCTTCACCAGTGCACAGCAAGTGGCTGCAATCGACGCCCGGCTTCGCGAGCTGAATGTTCAGCCCTTATGGCTAATCATCCCCGATAAATCAACGGCCTACCTGGGGTACGGGGTTAACAACGAACAGCCCTACGTCAATATATGGCAAACCCTGGCGCAACAAACCACCGTCAAGTCACTCGACCTTGGTGAGCTTTTGCGCCAACAAAGCCATCAGCAACGCGATCTATATCTGCCCAACAATACACACCTGGGTAATGCTGGCTATTTATATCTGGGTGATCTTGTGTTGCAAGTTTTGCCATCGCTAACAAGAACCGGTTCAAAGTCTCGCGAGCTAGAACGAGACAAGGCAAAAACAGCCGAGGAAGCGGAGTTTACAAGTGGTAAATGAGCATTCCGAGGGTGTTCTTAACGCCGTATCGCTGACGCGCAGCAGACTTTGAACAGGTTCTTACAACCAATTGATGCGCTTATCCGCCGCCGTATCGCTTCCTGCATGCTGTGCACCAGCACCAGCCAATATCTGGCACAACGCTTCAAGACGGCCTTGAAATTGCTCGATAACATTTGCGAGCCCATTATCTCGCTTTAGGCAGGTGGGGCTGACCAATGCTTTGAGCTCATATCCCTCCTGGCCTTTGCCCAGCACTAGCTGCCCCGTCTCAACATCCTCCACAGCGATAACGAGAAACGAGAGTACTGCCACCGCGCGCTGCATTACGCACTCCTCACTCAAGTCAGCCAGCGCGCTCCATACCCATAGCCTGTCATTCTCAATCGATACCTGGATGTCCGGCAGACCATCCACTTCAACAGTGATACTGGCTTGCTGATCAAAGTCATTCAGCTTGTTCGCAGGGCAACCAAGATCCACCAAAGCTTCACGAACGATATCCGTTAAACTTTTTGCAGAAGCCTGAGAAAACGACAACGGATCGTAAAATGCATTGCTCATTTATCTAAACTGCCTGAAATTTTCATTAAAGGGCCAATTGCTCTCGTAGCCTTTGCATAAGCTCAGAAAAGCTGGGCATATTTCAAAAGTATGCACAGGATGATAGTGCATTTACCTACACGACAGCTTTCGTTTCCTGCCTTTACCAGGAATGCTTTTCTGCCGACCTAATTTCAATGTGCGATTAAGAACCTGCTCAAAGATCGTAAACAGGTTCTTCGGCTGGAATAGCTTTTATTGCTGCCCCTTTGCCGCCCTTCCTGCTCTACCTACCTATCAAATCCATCAGTGAATCCCCCCGGTTTTCGTGGAGGCTCAGTTGTTAGAGACAGGCGAACTGTGCCTGCTCGTTTAGCTGTCGGTAATAAGCTGTCTCCGCTTCTGCTGGTGGCACGTAGCCGATTGAGCTTAGTA
>NZ_JBQXDJ010000089.1:0-11883 GCF_052601015.1 Chitinimonas violaceus
CCGAAGATAGATTTTTCGGTCACGGTTTGTCGTACAGATACCCTTCAAACCTAGACGCCATCAGGCTTTTAACGCATCCATTGGCCTAAAACTGCCCAATGGACAGCATTTTTTCCAGGCGCTGTTTTTAAAGAACACAGCCAATTGCCTTGGCGAAGGGGGCGCATTTTGACATAAGAAACCCGCAGACGGGCTGCGGGTTAGGGGAAACGAGCGGGGAAATCGATCAGCAGCAGGCGGCTAAGGAGAAGGGCGGGGGCAAGGCAAATGGGGCAAGCTCAGTCTTCCAGGCAATAGTGCTTTATCACCTCTTCCAGCGACATGGCTTGGGTTTTACCCGCCCGTAAATCAGCCAAACGCCGTTCGGCCAGGTAGATGTCTTCCAACGCCTCTAAATGCGTCAGGATCGCTTCTCGGGCGTAAAACGTCTTGGTGCGCCCCGTTGATTTCGATAATGCATTCAGCCGATTTTCAATGTCGGCAGGGAGTCGGATGGTCAGCACGATGGCTTCCTTCGGTTAGGTTTCTATAAGGATTAGGGGGATTACTGCGCCAGACCGTCTGCGTCGGGGGCGTCGTCGTCTTCTTCTGCCAGCGCATCCAGCAACGTCACCGCCGCCGTGGCCCGCAGGCCGGGGGGCGGTGGTACCGGCGTCTCGTCCTGTCGCGTCAGCCGTGCCGGGTGCGTGGCGTCGTGAATGGCTTTGAGGTGTTCAATGCTCACATGCGTATAAATCTCGGTCGTGGAGAGCTGCGCATGGCCCAGCAAGGCTTGCAATATCCGCACATCCGCCCCGGCTTCCAGCATATGGGTCGCCATCGCATGGCGTAGCAGATGCGTACTGCCCGGTTTGTTGACGCCCGCAAACTCCATATACTTCTTCACCTTCAGCGAGATATGCGCCGGGGTCATCGGCTCGCCGTAGTCACTCAGAAACAGCGCCGTTTCATCCACCGTCAGCAATTGGGGGCGGGATTCCATCAGGTAACGATCCAGCCAAGCCAGCGCACGTTGTCCCAACGGCACTACCCTGTCTTTGCGCCCTTTGCCTTCCCGCACCATCACCAGCCGACGGTGCAGGTCCACGTCGTAGCAGGCCAGATTTGAGGCTTCCAGCCGCCGCAATCCGGTGCTATAGAGCAATTCCAGCAAGGCCCGGTCGCGCAGCCCATACGGCGTATTGGGTTCCGCCTGCGCCAGAATCGCTTCCACCTCCTGCACCGACAGCAACGCACGCGGTAGCCGCTTCGAGGGCTTGGGGAGGTCGATTTCGCTGGCCGGGTTGAACAAGAGGTAGTTTTCTCGGGCGAGCCATTTGAACCAGGTCTTGAGCGGCCCCAGACACCCCACCTGACTGGCATGGGTCAGCGGCTGGCCATCGGCCTTGCGGTAATAGAACAAATAGCGTTGATAGCGCTCGAGCACCGGCTTGGTCACGTCCGCCGGTTGCATCAGCCCGCGCTCATCGCACCAGCCAATAAAGCGGCGCAGGCTGCTGTGACGGGCCTTCACCGTGTATTCCGAGTAACCCTTGACCCGCAGGTAGTCGAAGTGCGCCGCCATGTAAGCCAGCATCGGGTGATGCGCCAGCGGGTCCGCCACCTGACGCCGGGGCACGACCGGCTTGGTTGGGCGGCGTTGGCGTGTCTTGAGTTTCTGACCCTTACGCGGCATAGCCCGCGCCTTCTACCGGCAACACCGGCACGTGAGCTAAGGGATGTACGACCACGACCGGATCAGGGGTATTTTCAGGCACCCCCACCCTTATTTCGTCGTCAGAAACGGGCGTTTCCGCTAAAACCCTGGTGGTGTCTGGCGATTCGCAGGCATCAGCACCCCGCACACCCCCCGTGTTGGGGCCGTGTTGGGGCCGCGTTGACCCCGCGAACTGGGGGGCTACCCCCCGCGAACTGGCTGTCGTACACCCAGTTTTCAGCTCAACATCCACGTCAACGGCGCTATCAAACCCCATTGCCCCCGGTACGACTACGACCGGCTCAAAGGTGTTTGCATACCCCCCCACCCTTATTTCGTCGTCAGAAACGGGCGTCTCCGCTAAAACCCTGGTGGCGTCTGGCGATTCGCAGGCATCAGCACGCCGCACACCCCCCGCGTTGGGGCCGTTTTGGGGCCGCGTTGACCCCGCGAACTGGGGGTCTACCCCCCGCGAACTGGCTGTCGTACCTGTTGCCATCAGCTGGGTTACATCCAGTAACCCGGCCAATTGCGGGCTGTGCGCCGCTAAATCACCATCAAACAGCAATTCATACTCGAAGCTTTGCCCACGGCTACCGCGATGGACTAGCAGGTATTCCAGGGCGGCCAACCTATCCAGATGTAGGCGGCATTGGGTATCCGATAGCCCGCTGGCGTGACGCACCTCGGCGCGGCTGAAGCGGATGTCCTGCACCCCTAATTGCGTCGTGTCGGCACGCTCGCGCACCAGCTGCTGAACGCAGGCTAAGAGCTTGCGGGTCTGCGGTGGCAATTCGTCCAGGCTGCGGCCCAGCACTTCATGCGCCAGCGTATTGGCCTGTGCAATGTCCTGCGGCGTCACTTCCACGTAGTCAATCTGCCGATCCCCCACCGTCAAGCTCTTGATCGGGCGTTGGTACTGGTGCAGCAAGGCAATCGTGTCGATCAGGGAGAGATACTTTTCATGATCGCGTCGCGTGCGCGTGCGGTCATCCAGGAAGGTCAATTGATCCGCAAACGGGTTCACCACCGCCAAGGGACGCAACAAACGCTGGGCATTACGCTGCAACGCCAGCACCGCCTCCTTGGTTTCCTTGCCCAGGAAGCCTTCCAGCGTGCGCCGTTCCCGTTGCCGACGGTGAATCGCTGCCGTCTGCTCGCGGCCTTCGTCTACCGAGAGCACCAGACAGCGGTTGAGCAATTCTTCGTCGATGTCGATGGCCGTGGTAGTCATGAACAGGCTCATCGGGCCTTCAACCCGGTATTCCTGCGCCACCAGATTGCCATTGGCGTCGGAGCCGGTGCTGGCCATCGTCAACTCACCATCCGATTGCAGCAGCTTCAAGGCATAGCTGGCACGGCTCGCGCCTTCCTCTTCGGCAATCGCCAGTATCTTGTGCTTGAGGTTGGTCTCGCCCATGTAGAACAGGCTTTGTCCGCTCATGGCGGAGTAGCGCACCGTCTCTTCCGGTGGCATGAACGCCAGTACCGCGTCCATCAGGCTGGATTTACCCGCTGCACTGGATGATTGCACCACCACCGCCAGCGGTCGATCCAGCTTGCGGCTGGTGGCGGCTAAATAGGCGGTCAGCTTGTTGGTTGCCTCTCCAACGATGCCGCATTGCTCGAAGTCCGCCAGCACCCGGCCCAACAGGTCCGGTGCCTGTAGTAGCGCCAGTGCTGCTTGCTGTTCCTCCTCGCTCATCGCCGGTTGGCTGGGTGCTTGCGGCGTTAAGGCTTGCTGAATGGTGTCGTCCTGCACCTGCTCCAACTTGAGCAACACCCGGCCTAACTCGGTTTTAAGGGTCTCCACCGACACGCGCAGCTCGACGGCGGCCTGTTGCAGGAACAAGCCACGTGCCCGCGCTGCATACAGGTCGAGCGTGTCCACGTGGAAGTCATCGCCACCGCTCACCATGAGGTTGACCTTGAGCACCCCCACCGCCAGATTCTTGGGCAACCCCCGCACCCGCCAACGTCGCCCACCCAGCTGCATAACGACTTCCCGCTCGTTCACCTCGGCGCTCAGGTCGCAATGCGGCGCAGGCGGTACCGGGCTGGCGGGTAAATCGGCAACCGGTGGTGTCACCGGCACCGCCCCAGCCGTCACGGCAGGCAAACCAGCGGCTAAGGGAAGAGGGGGAACTGATTCAGGCCCTTCCATGACGCGGGAGGCCATCGCCGCCAGGGCTTGCTTACCTTCGCTCGGCGCGTCCTCCAGGCCCATCCATTCGGCTTTACGCACCACCAGACTCAGGGCTTTATGCGCCGGTTTCATCGCCAGGGCATAGGCGTTGGCGTCCAGGCCATGCGGGAAGCGAATACGCCAGCAATCGATACCCAGTGCCTGCAACCGTTCTGCCAAGGCCCGCGCGGCCTTGTCGCCGGCTTCGTCGTGGTCATAGGCAATCAGCACCCGCTTGACCGCATGCCGCTCGAAGGCCGCCAGGTGGTCAGCGGTAAACCCGTTCACCCCATAGCTGGCCGTCACATTGCGCAAACCATGCACCCAGAAGGTCATGGCGTCGATCAACGCCTCGCACAGAATCACCTCACCACCCGCCGCCGCCAGTCCGGCTTCGTTCCATACGCCAGCATGTCCACCCGGCAAATAGAGGTGTTCCGCTGTACCCGCACGCAAGTCGGTGCGTATCTTGCGGCCATAGACTTCGTGGATCTGACCATTGAGGCCGATCACTGGCACCACCAGCGAACCGTTGAAGTGCTCGTGACCACTCTCGCGCAGCAAGCCCACCGTCTGCAAAGACTGACGCACCGCCATGCCCGCCTTGAGGGTCTTGTCTGGCAGTCGATAGCCCAGGGTGCGGTTGGCATAACCCAGCTGGAAGGTGCTGATCAACTCAGGGTGATTCAAACCCCGCTTATCCAGGTAGGCCAGCGCCTCGGGGCTTTGCTTGAGTGTGTCGTGGTAATACGCCAGCACCCGGCCCAGCAAGGTCTGGCGCTCGGCTTCGTCCACCCTGTGCGACTCGGCAGCCGAAGGCGAAGCGGCTAAGGCAGAAGGGGTTAGCACCGGTTCCAGGCTGTTGTCCCCTAAGCCAGTCCGCAGCCATTCCGCCGCATGCCGGAAGCTGATACCGCGTCGTTTCATCACCCAATCGATCGGCCCACCCGCTTCGCCACAGCCAAAGCAATGAAACAGGTTCTTGCTCGGCGTCACCACCAAACTCGGTTTGTCGTCTTCATGGAATGGGCAGCAGGCCGCGTAATCCTTCCCCTGCTTGCTCAGCGCGATGCCGTCCGCCTCGATCAGGCGAACCAGCGACACCTCGGCCTTCAAGCGTTCAATTTCTGTATCTGGAATACGGGCCATAAATCGGATTTCCTCTAAAACCTTGTCAAGACCATTAATGTGTTTTATTGTGGCACATATGTATGTACATCGGTCAAGCGCTATTGTTTTAGGGAGGTAGGATCATGGGCAATACGTTTTCTCTCTGGTTGTCCATGTCTCTTTCCGCTCGTTTGATTACGCTACGCAGGCAACGGGGCCTCTCGCAGCAAGCGATGGCTGATGCTGTCGGTGTACATCCAAACAGTTGGAAGAAGTACGAAGCTGGTCAGGCGCAACCGTCTTTAGAGGCACTCAAGAAGATCGCTATCAAACTGCACGTCAGTACTGACTTCTTGCTGTTTGATACACAGGAACGTGGGCCAAGCGATGAATTCCGCCTACGGTTCGAGGCCGTTTCTACGTTCTCTACGGAAGAGAAACAGGTCGTCAAAGAGATACTGGATAGCCTGATTTTGCGGCACCAAGCCAAGCAGTTCTTTACACCAGCACAGACAGGCAGCTAACGTTTTCAGTCTGCCAACGCAGTAAGCAGCTAAAGAGAAACCCCCTGAACCCCAAGCAGTAGCTGGGGTCGAGGGGGCTTTTTTTTATTTAAAAGAGAAAGAAGGACGGGGAAACGTGTGTTATCGAGCTGTGGCTGGCAGGCTTTAGCAATCCGTCAGCGTGTAGTAGTCCGTCATCGTATAGGTTTCCCGCCCGCCTCCCTGCTGATGGAACTGGTTTTCCGGGACGTGCTTGCAACCATTGCATAGCTTCCCATCGTTCAATTCCACACGCACCGCACGCGCACTCCACAAGGACGCCATGTCCTTTTCCATCGGCACCACTTCCAACATGCTCAGTCCTTGGTTGCGCAACCAGCTATTCACCTCGTAGTTACTGCTGCCCGCCTTCGCTCTACGCGACAGGACTTTTACCGTCTTGCCTTCATTCAACCAGCCTTTGACCCGCAGCAGCATCGCATTCACCGGCTCGCCTATCTGATTCGGGAATCGCTCGTTGTATTCCGCCAGCGTGCCTTCCAATTCGACGCCTATCCATTTGCTCATGATCTTGTTTACTTTCGTCTGTATTAAATAAAAGGGTTAGGCCTGGGCCGCTTCTGCTTCTGCCGCCTTCTGGCGTTCAAAGCGACGCACATGCATTTGCGCTGGCGTCAGTTCCGGCACACAACCACGGTCCGCCAGTTGCAGGCCCGCCCTGATTGCTTCGTCTGGGATATCCACCGCTTGTTTACATTGCGCTAACAGCTTGGGCGCCAGTTCACGCCATGCCGCATCCAGGCTCGACTCGTCGAACAAACGCCAGCTGGCATGTTGGCCCTTGCTGGCCAAGCGGTCGGCCTGTAATTGGAAGCCCAGCTTAAGTGCAGGTGGCAACTGGCTAAGCCCAACCTCAATCAGCGCATTGCTATAGCAGTCCAGTAACGCGTTCTGCGCAATCACCACGCGATACCAGTGCTCCGAAGCGTCTTCGTCGGCTTCGTCCAATCCCTTTTCCAGTTCACTGGCCAGTTCGCGCCAGTCTTCCGCCAGCGTATAGGCTGCCCGTTCCTGCGCCTTGAGTTCCCGGCACTTCGGGCTCAGGTGGCTAGTAAAGCTACGCAGCAAGCCTTTGTTTTCTGCTCTCAGGCGCGCGGCCTCGTTTTCTGCTTCCTGGGCCGATTGCTGGTGGGTGGCGATTTCTTTGCGTAACGCGGTACAGACTGCCTGCAACGGCAGGAAGGCGTCACGCGCTGCATGGCATTCAGCCAAAGCCGCTTCAACGGCAGCGCGGTGTTCAGGGTGATGTTCAAACATGGGGAGGTTTCCTTAATAGTGGGTTGATCAGGCTTGGCGTTGCGCGATGCAGTGCTGCATCCAGGCGAGGACTTCCGATTCCAGCCACGCCACATTGCGCGAGCCCAGGTGAATCGACTTAGGGAAGTCACGCAGCCGCATCGCGTCATACAAGCCGGTACGGGAGAGGCCGCACTTGGCCAGCACTTCCGGCAAACGCATAAAGCGGTCGTGTCGCAAGCTGTCGCCGTACACCAGGTCATTGGCGGCTTCGTCGTAAGCGGGGGTAAGTTGTGTCATTGCTCAGGGTCTTTCTTTAGGGTTCATCCGTATCCGACTGGACCAGATGAGGCGTTGTTGAACGCATGCCGCCAGTATCCCGACCCCGTGCCGCCTCGACGAGCGAACGCCATTGTGTGAACACCCCACACAATCCCGCCGTTTCATCACCCACCTAAAACGCCGAATCCGACCCCCTGCTACCCGTCTTTCGCCCCCCATTGGGGCAATTTGTCAGGGAAACCGCGTCGTTAACGGCCTGTCATTGGCCCCTTAGCCGCCCACTGCATGCAAATGCATGCCTAGAGTGCATGAATTCGCATGATTTTTTGCACCCTCTCGACCCCATTCCCCGCCAGTACTGACGCGGGTTTGAACCCATCATGCAGGTGCATAAAAACCGCGCTATTAAGTGCGCGGGCGTGGCGGGGATATGAGCGCGCGCGCCGGGGTGAAACCCCCTCGCCGCAGACCTCGCCCAAACCGCCGGATTGTGTGAGCCATCCACACAATGGCGACTTCGTGCCACCGATCCGACCGTGCTCGATACTGCAAGCCGAGTTACCAACCCGCTGATTTAACCCCCGACTCACCCTTTTAAACGACCCCGACAGGCCGCAAGGGGATCGGCTTGCCCAAAGAAACCGATGGAAACTGTTGCTTACCACGTTGAGACCGATGCCGAATGGCTCGCAGCCAACTGCGCGCCCACCTTACGCAAGTCGGGCCGCCGTGAGCGCAAGCATCAGCTACGCGCCATTCCCGAACGTGAATGGGAAGCCGCCCGCGATGAAGACCATGACGCACTGGGCCAACGTGTCAGCCACTGGCTACAGCAGCCGGTGGGGTCGGTGGAACTGATTAACCTGTCCGAGCGGCTGGATAAATACCTGGGTCACCCGTCCACGCCCTTGATTGACGTGTGCCGCCTGGGTGAAGACGGCGCAGCCCTGTGCGATAAGCTGCATACCTGGCTATCGCCTGAAGACACTGCCGCCATGATCGCCCCACGCTTTGACGTCCGCCTGCCGCAGGCTGGCAGACAGGGCGTCACCGTCGAAGGGATTGGTAAACGTCTGGAAGACGGCAGGGTATGGAAACGCAACCTCGTCCGCCGCCACCTGCAAACCTTGGAACAAGGCCGCATTAGCGCGGGCCAAGTGCGCCGGGGTGCCGATACCTATGTCTCACAACAAACCCTCTCCCTGCTGCAAACCAAGTGGAAGGACCAGAACGAAGCCCTGCGGCATGCCCTAGCCACCAGCAACGAAGGCGATGAAGTCTCGTTGTTCGACATGCAGCAAAGCAGCGTGGCCAACCCGCGCGTGCGCTTTGCTGAACTGATTACCCGCGTTAAAGGCTTCGAGCTGGTGGCGGAGGAACTGGGCCATACAGCCGTCTTCGTCACGGTGACGGCCCCGAGTGCCTACCACCCGAGCAAGACCGTCAGCAGCAAGCGCAAACGTGGCGAGCGGGCCTTTAAGCAGATCATCAACCCGGCCTGGGTGGCAGCGGGCAAACCCACCCCCAAGCAGGCCAACGATTACCTGTGCCAGACCTGGGGCAAGGTGCGTGCAGCAGCAGACCGTCGCGGCTTACACGTCTATGGCCTGCGCACCACCGAACCGCATGCCGACGCCTGCCCACATTGGCACATGATGCTGTTTGGCGAACCCGAGGCCCTAACGCGCTTTGTGGCGCTGTTCCAGGACTACGCTTGCCAAGCCTACCCCGACGAGCTAGTCGGCAAGGTGTGGAACAAGGAAGGCGGCAAATGGCACAAGGTGCCGGCCACCAGCGTGCGGTTCAACTGCCAGGTGATGAACCCGGCCCAAGTGCTGGCCGATGGCAGCCGCGTCGGTGGGGCCGTCGCCTACCTCACCAAATACCTGACCAAGAACCTCGACGGTAAAAGCGAACAGCGCCGCGAAGACGGCGAACACATCGCCCTGGGCGACGACTACGAAGCCGACACCGACACCATTACCGGGGCGCAGAAGGTCCGCGCCTGGGCCAGCCTATGGCATGTGCGTCAGTTCCAGTTCTATGGCGGCCCACCGGTTGCGCTATGGCGCGAACTGCGCAAGCTGCGCGGCGCAAAGCAGGACGACACCGTCATCGACCAAGCCGCCGCCGCAGCCGATACCGGCGATTGGGGCTTGTTCTGCCAGCTCCTGGGCGGCCCGCTGGCCCGTCGTAAAGACCTGCCGTTGTCGTTGGCGAAGGAAGACCGCCCCGACCAATTGAACCGCTACGGTGAGGCTGCCTGTGCCGTGGTGAAGGGGGTGGAAGCCGGCGCGGCTAAGGTGGTGACACGCACCAAGACCTGGACCATCGACTGGCGTAAGAAGCAGTCGATGTTTGAAGGCGCGGCCGAAGGACTCGCCGCAAGGACGGGCGAAGCTCGGCCATCTAGGACTTGTGACAATAACTGTACGCAGTTATTGGCTGATGCCCAAACCGAGCCACTGCCGCCAGCCGAAGCACCGCAAATCGACGACGATTACCAAGAAGACGGCCCGCCAGCGTGGTGGAACCCCGAGGAAGACCCCGGTTTAGACGAAGCGCCGCCCTACGATGCAGGTTATTTCGACCACTGCGCCGAATCCGGCCCACCTGAATGGTGGACCGACCGGGACGAGTGCGCGCCGTTAGACGGCAGTGCGGACTGGGTACGCTGTGAGGACACCTTCGAGCTTTGAAGTGATTGGCTGTTGAAGTTGATTGTGCAACATACCATCTTGAACTTAAGACGGAAATACAATGAACTGTGCTGGTATTTGATCTGCCAACCAGACCAAATCATTACCACGGTAGAAGGCAACTCCACTTGCAGCGGCGACCTTTGCCTGCACTTCCAGCAGAACCGGTGTCCGGGCCTTGCGGCAACCGACCTGCTTTGCCGTCCCAGTATCCACCGACAGATGAACGTATTGCCGATTCATCGGTTGTAGGCCACTTTTCTGGATTAGGACCATCGTATCCGGTGAAGTGCCGTGATATAGCACTTCCGGTGGTTCGGCAGGTGTCTTGAGCAATTTATCCGGTAATGAATGGCCATATAGAGCACGAATTTTACCGTTCTGTAGCTCATGGCGCTTCTTATCTGAGCGAGTGATCATTTCGACGAGATCGACTTCGCTTAAATCCAACCATTCCAACTTTTCGGAACGTAAGGAAGATAAAAGTTCCTCAACTGAAACCCAACCCTCGTCGTCGAGTTCCAATTCATAAAGCCATGGTTCATGGCGCAGTGCATGGGAAACAGCTTTGCTGAGTTGTAAGTTATTCATGTCACTCATCCAACTTAAACTCTGACGACTTCTTTTTTATGTCTTTCAACCATTCATTAAAACAAAGAAAATCTCCCCGCATTTCCCATCCTGGTTCGCAAAACGAATGTATACAAAATACTTTCGGATTCCCCGAAATATCTTCCCCATCAAAACAAGCAACATCATCTGAAGCACCATCTTTAGCAAACGGAACCAGTACACGGGATGGAAACTGACTGCGCAGCGTATTCATCCAATATATTGCTGAATCTTTGTACGGAGCTAACCACCACCAAGGCTCTATTTCAGGCAAATCCAGATTAACAATCTCTAAATATGACTGCGGATATAAGAAACCTTCTGGCAACTCAGATTTATCAAACAAATAAGTTTCAACTTTCACCGTTATTGCCCTTTAACACGCGGTAATGTATCGGCACCATTGGGGTGGTAAATACCAAATTTGCCAGATTGACTATTGATACGAATCAGGAGCGCCTCACCCCAAGTAGTCGGGACCTCTGCCTTCTTTGTGAATCTGCCAATTTCACTTTGAGTAAGAGGGTCAGTAAATGACCGTACATTTGCTTGGACATCTATCTGTGCTTCACGAGCTGCACGAATTCTAGTGTTGTCCATACTGGTCAACTTGGAATCTTGCATCCTTACTACATCAACAGGATCACCTTTCCACCCATCTTGTCGCATGCTAGTTACTAGGTCGTCGTAGTTATATGACTTCCCAGTAGCACGATCAATTTTGTTAAATGAAACTGAATTTTGAGAGAAGCGAATATCGGTTGCCGGAATCCACTCTACACCGTTTGAGACTCCTGCCGAATACTTCCCATATTTAATCGGCGCTAACGAAAGCAACCCACCCGCTACACCACGTAAATCCACCGACGCGGACTGAGCAACTGGATTGCGAACATCCACCCAGTCAGCCATCCGGCCCAACGCGCCGGGCTTTGTATGAGCAAACTGTTCTAACCATGCGGCACCGCCATTGACAGCATCCGGAATAAAATTGGCTACAGAGATTATTGCCCCATTGCCGATAGTTTTCCAAGTTTCGACATGGATATTTTTGTCGTAAATTGGCCCGCTAGGCCCTTTTTGCCCCAGCGTTCCATTTAGACGCGCTTCAAAAACTCGTGCATTAAATTCATCTACGGTTTCTGCTGGCAGCCGTGCCTTACCCGTAAACATTTGGATGTTATTTACGGGCTCGTTGTTCGCAGCTGAGGCTGTGCCTTTCCCGTACATATTTCCACGGAATGCCACTCCCCGACCTTGAACACGGCCATCTGAGTCACCGCCGTAGGGCTCTCCACGTCGGGCTAGATCAATGTAGCCACCCTCATCACCCGTTGGGCCACTATTACCCATCGGCGTTGCCGGTACGACCTCATCATCAAACAGATCGCGCCAATCCCGTGGCCGTTCGCTGCGGTTCGGTTCCGGTACGACCGGCTTGGCAGGTTCCACCCATTTACGACCATTGCCCGCAATGCTATTGCCAAGCACATCCCCGAA
>NZ_JBQXDJ010000090.1:0-11814 GCF_052601015.1 Chitinimonas violaceus
TCGGCCAGCTGATCAAGCTTGGCTTCACGTTCTTCACTGGCAAACAGACTGGATTTGATCATGATTGGAGGGCTGACTTTTGGATGTCGGAATCATGCCATGGGCGGAGGGTTTTTCGAGGTGCCCTAAAGAATACATTCCGGTTTATGTGCTGCTCTGCACCCTTGGAATACTCATTTACCACTCATAAACGCCGCGTCCTCAGTTGTTCTCGTTTGTCTGGCTCTAGCTCACTAGACGTTGAGCAGGCTCTAGAAACTGTTAATTCTGCCGTTGCCCTACCGAGGTTCTAGTCTCTTTTATTTGCTATGGAGTACCTAGACGTAGGACTATGCAGTGCACTACCCACATAGTTAATACATGGTCCTGCTTTATTAAAATTATTGGCGGTAATTTCACCAAGGCCTTGTGCTATGCACAATAAAAAAATGATGTTGTACTAATGTCTCGTATGTTATCGCTGTAATTAGTACCTATGACATAAGGACCTTAAATGATGAAGCCGCTTGTAATAAAGAAGAATCTGCTATTAAAAATAGTCAAACTGTTTTTTATAGTTCCACTGTTATTGGTGTCCCTCTATTATTTGTCTAGAGCAGCAATAGACTTCGATCAATTCATGAACGACAAATTCTTCATGGGAATGATTATTCTGCTGTTTCTGCCGTTGAGTTTTTATTTATTAAGAATCTTGGTTGTAGACTATCTGCTAGATTTCATTGGTACTAACGTGGAGTTAACAAGCTCGCATCTTCGCTTAAAGTCGATTGAACTGCCTACTATTGCATGGGATGCGATTGAGTCGATAGGCGTGGAAGAGAAACCTTTAGGGGTGGAGATGTGTAAGATTGGTAAAAACCCTCGTATTTACGTGTTGGAAAAGGGAGTTCACTACATATTCATTAAATTCAGATGCTATCATGATTTTTTCCAGAAAGTTGCATTGATCAGTAAAAATGAGAATGTGTGCCATGACGAAAATGAAGCGCTTATGGCTGAAGATGCCTGTTTTATCATTGATGAGCCCAACCGTATAATAAAGATACAGGCTAGTATGATTCTTCCAGACTCTTGGGCGGAAAAGGAAGAGAACCAATTGAACATGATAACTGACTATGCGCGCTATGCACTTTATCGCTTATCTCACACCAATCGCCAAACAGCCTGATCTGACGCTGCTATTGTTGCCAGTAATGTGTCCATCTGCATAGCGGCCTGTGCTTACTTTATTTAATTTATTTTTGGCGAAAAGCATCAAGAGGCTTTCTCCGGTAGCGCTGATATAATTAGGTTGGATAAAAGTCTGCTCATCATGTAAAACGGGGTAGTCTATGTATGAAGCTGACTGGTGAGAGAAAGCGCTTATGGATTCGACGGATGTGAAATATATAGGATTCTGGTTGAGGGTAGTGGCGTCAATTATCGACTCCATCCTTACCGTCATGGTTACGCTGCCCTTGCTTATCGCAGTCTACGGAATGGTATATCTGGAAAGTACCGAGATAATCCATGGGCCGATGGAGATTTTGATTTCCTGGGTTTTGCCCGCTGTTGCAGTTGTGCTGTTTTGGATAATCAAGCAGGCAACGCCTGGAAAAATGGTTATTTCAGCATGTATTGTCGACGCAGAAACAGGCGGGCAGGCCAGTAACGGGCAGTTACTAATCCGCTATCTAGGTTATTTCATTGCAGCAATCCCGCTGGGGCTAGGATTGTTTTGGATCGCGTTCGACCGACGTAAGCAAGGATGGCATGACAAGCTTGCTGGTACGGTGGTGGTACATAAACCGCGTAAAGCAGAAGTGCCTTCTGAAGAGTCTGTTTAAAGTCTCTCGGACAAAAACAAAGATAAGACGAAAACGCCCGAGGAAGCAGCGTTTACTTGGGGGTAAACGAGTATCCGAGGGTGTTATTGAACGTCGTACACCTAGTGTGCTGGTTTCTTGTACCTATGTGGGCAGTCGGCCAATGTAGCCGACGGCAGCCTAGAAATTTAAGCGTTCACTCCTTCTAAATGGGTCGATAACCGGCCGCCTTCCATTGCCGCTTGTTCGTGTTTTGCCGGAAAAAATTGGCAAAACCGAGCTATACCACTTATGGGGCATTCAAAAAACTCAGTTTCTACACAAGACAAGGCGTAAGTAGAAATTTCCACACAGCATATGTTTGATATGCAAAGAGAAATTTCTCATGGGCAACGTCGCATGGTGACGAAATTGAGATTTCTGGGAATTGCCTTTGAGGAATGCTTTGTCGTTTAAGGCAAGGCGCAGGTGGCAGGTACGGGATCGTTTCCCTTTGGGAAATGTAGATTCCAAGGTTGTTTTCCTGCGATATTGCTGATGTACCGCAGCTAGTGAACGGGTTCCAGGCAGATACCGGAAGGTTGCTGGCAAAGGGCAATAAACCGGGTAATGGTGGAGAGCGGGGAATTGACTACCAAGACTATTTTGATCGTGGACGACTCTGCAAGTATGCGTGAGACCGTCAAGATTGTCTTAGCGGCTTCCGGTTACGCAGTCATAGATGCTGAGCATGGCAAAGAGGCCATTGAGCGGTTGGATGGTCGCAAGGTTCACTTGATTGTTTCTGACGTCAATATGCCGGTCATGGATGGGATTACGTTCCTTCGCGAAGTGAAGAGAATGCCCCGCTATAAATTTACGCCAGTCATTATGCTGACCACCGAAAGTTCCGAAGAGATGATCAAACGGGGCAGGGAATCAGGGGCGAGTGCTTGGCTCACCAAGCCATTTCTGCCTGCGCAATTGGTTTTGTCAGTGAGCAAATTGATCCTGCCTTAGAACCTGCACACAGTCTTGCGAGCTCGGAAAAAACAGGACAACCCCCTGTGAGGAGACGGAGCTTACAAGTGGTAGATGGGCAGTATGCCTGCCTGGGAGGTAATGATGGCGCTGGATGTGAATATGGGAATGGAGTGTGCTGAGGCCAACCTCAGTGGGGAGTTCACCATTTTCACCGTTGGGGTGCTCAAGGATGATTTTTTCGGCTTACTGAATTTTCCGGTTGTGCATCTGTATCTGGCCCAGGTAACAGAGTTCGATACGGCAGGTTTGCAGCTACTGGTGATGTTGCAACGCGAAGCGTTGTTGCGTGAGCGGAAATTACAGCTTATCGCGCCAAGCGTGCCGGTGCAGGATGTGGTTACGCTGCTGGGCTGCAATGATTTGTTTGCATTCAACGAGCCAACAGCAGGCATGGGAAGCGCTGAAAGCAAAGGGGCGGCGGATGGAAGTTGATCTGTCTAGTGCACGGGCTGCTTTTTTCTCTGAGGCGCGCGATCAACGTGCGATTCTGGAGAAGGTGCTTGTAGAAAGCGAGTCTACCGAGCTTGATGCTGAAACCTTCAACCTGATGTTCCGTGTGGCCCATACGATCAAGGGTTCGGCAGGCTTGTTCGGCTTGGATGCCATAGTCCGTTTCACCCACCTTGTCGAGAATGTATTGGATCGTCTGCGTGCTGGTGACGTCACGCTTTCCAAGGAATTGGTTTCGCTATTGCTGGAGGCGAACGATCATATCGGCGTGTTGCTTGAGGCGGTTGAACCTGACGATAGCGCTGCGGAGGTCAACCAGCCTGGCGGCGAAGAGCTGATGAAGAAGCTCCTTGCTTACAGCTCCATGACCCAGATCCCTGGGGACATGAGGCCCAAGATGTTTGTCATGTCTGACCGCTTGCAGCCTAAGGCGGGGGGGGCAGGAAGAAGCAGAAAGGACGGGGTAGCCAGCGGTGCTTATCATCTTTCTGTACGCTTTGCGCCAGACCTGTTCGAATCCGGTATCGACCCGACCTGTTTTCTGCATTTCCTCAACACGATGGGAGAGATCAGGCGGGTGATACCTGTATTAAGCCATCTGCCGCTGTTAAAGGATTTCAACCCGGAAGTCTGTTATTTCGGCTTTGATGTGCAACTGGCGTCAGATGCCGACGCAGAGCGGATTCTGAATGCATTTGACTTTGTCATCCCGGCAAGCCAGGTTGAGCTGCTCTCCCCCCATGCGCCATTAACCGAATTTGCCGCCATTTGTTCCCGTATACCTGAGACGCCTGACGAGGTCATTGGACGCTTGCAGGCTTGCGGTACGTTGACAGAGGACGAGACGGTAGAACTGCGTGGGCTTTTGTCGGGAGACCCACATACGGGCGATGGAGCCCAACAGCATGATGAGACAGGTTTTACAGCTGGTCAGACCGCTGCGGCCCGTCAAATAGAACGCCGTTCCGCCGACAACAAGTACATCAAGGTAGAGGCCAGTAAGCTTGATCGTCTGATCAACAAAGTAGGCGAATTGGTGATTGCTTCTGATTCGACCACAGCTTTGGCAGACCGACGTCGTGATCTTGAGTTGACCGAGTCGGTAAAGGCCATCAATCAATTGGTGGCCGATATCCGTGATGATGCCCTTAAGCTTCGTATGGTGGTCATGGGTGAGGTATTTGGCCGTTTTCCGCGCATTGTGCGCGATGCGTCCGACATTCTTGGCAAGCAGATTGAATTGGTGATCAAAGGGGCAGAGGCGGAAATCGATAAGTCGATGGTGGAAAAGCTGACCGATCCGCTGATGCATCTGGTACGTAATGCAATCGACCATGGCATCGAAACACCAGAATTGAGGCTTACGCGTGGAAAGTCTGTGGTCGGTACCGTTGAGTTGAGGGCTTACCACGATTCCAGCTGTGTGGTTATCGAAGTCGCAGACGATGGTGGTGGGTTGAATCGCGAGAAGATACTTAACAAGGCCATAGAAAAGAATCTGGTGAATGCCGGTACCAATCTATCGGATGCCGAGGTTTTCAAGCTGATTTTCCAGCCAGGGTTTTCAACAGCCGAAACAGTTACCGATTTATCGGGGCGGGGCGTCGGCATGGATGTCGTGCGGCGTAATATCGAGGCATTACGCGGCAGTATTGAAATTCTCAACAGCGAGGAGCGGGGGACAACATTCCGAATCCGCTTACCGCTGACATTGGCGATTATTGATGGTTTCCGCGTGCAGGTGGGTGACACATTATTGGTTGTGCCGGTGGACATGATGTACGAATGCGTTGAAATGCCTAAGGGCTTGCCGCAGGATAATGTGCACCAGATCAATCTGCGCGGTGAATGGTTGCCCTATATTTCATTGCGGGAATTGTTCCGACTGAATGACTCTGTCGCAGAGAGCGAATATATCGTCATTGTGCAATACAGTGGCGAGCGGGCTGGATTGGTGGTGGACCGTTTGTTAGGGGAATTTCAGGCGGTGATTAAACCTCTTGGTAGTTTATTTAAAGCCCTAAAGGGAATTTCCGGCTCTACCATACTCGGGAATGGTGAGCCTGCACTGATATTGGATATTCCCCAATTAGTGCAATTTGCTTGGCAGTTGGAACATTCTGCCATTAAACGCAGTAGTGGACCGCCTAGTGACGATGTATACCCCATTCGGCAGGGAACGCTTGTATAGCTAATTAAATAGCGTGCAATGGTGAAGCGGGTAGTGAAAGAAGATATTGGTAGTAAGACACGGGCATAAAACGGCTTATAGGAGTTAACAATGTTTTCCTCCAATATGAAAATCTCAACTATGCTTGGTTTAGGCTTTGTAGTAATGATATTAATTATGCTTGGTATAACAGTGTTAGGTTTGTTAAGTTTGAGTAAGGTAGATAGCACATTAGCTACAAATAGTGAAAATTCAGAAAAAGTTATCCTTTCTAAAGATCTCATAGATGCACAATATAATATGATTCTTCGTATTCAAGAGCTAGCACTTTTGTCTAACGAGGAAGAAATGACTAAAGTCAATCAGGAGCGACTTCAAGCTAGAACGAATTACGAGGCCTTAGAAGTAAAGCTGAATCAACATATTTTTCGTGAAAAAGCAAAGGAAATGGCTAATCATCTTAGAGCTGAAAAAGAGCTTGGTTTTCAGCTTATGGATAAAGTTGCTCAACTTGGTTTGGCTAATAAAAATGCTGAAGCAACGGAAGTTGTATTTAAAGAGCTATTACCACTGGCAAAACGGTGGCGTGATAAGCTAGAGGAAATGGCGGATTTTCAAAAATCATTTAATGCGCAGGGAATTAAGGAAGCTGAGCAAATATATGAAACAGCTAAGTTTTGGATGCTTACCTTTGCGATATTGGGGTTCCTGTTCGCTTCAATAGTGGCATGGGTAATTGTTCGTTCATTGATGAAGCAATTAGGTGGTGAGCCTACTTACGCGCGAGATATGGTGGCCAAGGTGGCGGATGGTGATTTATCGGTTACCGTCATAACCAAGCAAGGGGATGAGTCGAGCCTGCTTTATGCGCTGTCGAAAATGGTGGAATCGCTGGCCAATACCATAGGCATGATTACCTTGTCGGCACAGAATCTGGCGTCGGCATCGGAACAGATTGCGGCGTCTGCGACCAGCTTGTCGCAAACCACTTCCGAGCAGACCGCTGCAGTAGAGCAAAGCAGCACCTCGATTGAAGAGATGGCGGCAGCTGTGACCCAGAACACCGACAATGCCAAGGTGACCGATGGGATTGCCTCTTCAGCGGCGAACAGCGCATCGGAAGGTGGGCAGGCGGTGCAGGAAATGGTGGCGGCAATGAAGGAAATCGCGAGCAAGATCAGCATGATCAATGAAATCGCCAATAAGACGGATTTGCTGGCCATCAATGCGGCGATTGAGGCTGCACGTGCAGGTGAGCACGGAAAAGGTTTTGCGACAGTGGCAGTGGAAGTGCGCAAACTGGCAGAGCGTTCACAAAATACGGCAAAGGAAATCGGCGACTTGGCAAATCGATCGGTAGGGGTGGCCGAACGGGCTGGTTCTTTACTGCATGAAATGCTGCCAGGCATACGAAAGACTGCGGATTTGGTGCAGGAGATTGCTGACGCATCGCGTGAGCAATCCAATGGGATTGGCCAGATCAATATAGCGGTATTCCAGCTGACAGAGGGTATGCAGGCTGCCGCTGCGGTGGCAGAGGAGCTATCAGCCACTGCGGAAGAAGTGAGTTCTTCCTCGATGCAGTTGCAAGGCATGATGGAGGAATTCCAGCTGCCTACAACAGGGCGTAGAGGTGCCCGCGCCAAGCGGGCTGCTGCGGTTGATAAGTTGTACATGCATAGTAGCAATCTAAAGGGCAAGCAGCATGCGATTGGCCGACACCTTGGTGTAGAGCCCGACGAGGCCGGACCGGTGGACGAGACGCAGTTCTCAAAATACTGAAAGCTGCCTAGGGATGTCTGTTGGTAGTGCTGTAGCGTGTTAGCCGGTGAGCATGGAAAACATTAGACAAAAACTACGGGGGAAGCAGTGTTTACTGGGTGTATGCGCATTTCGAAGGTGTGAGCAGCTTACGAATCCTGATCACAGCTACTCAGTAAGATCGTGAGATTCTAAGTCCGCTGGGGCATGCCTTCTATTCACCGGAGCCTAGTAGGAGCAGGGTATGACTGGCAATCGGACAGTGAGCGAAGAGCAGGATGCGAGGGCTGAAAGAGCCAGCAGGCAAGAGCATGCCAAGCCCTCGAAGGTACGCCATTGCGTGACCTTTGAACTCGTGGACGAAGTGTTTGCGATCGAGATCCACCACATTCGCGAAATCATCGAATATGAGGGTGTGACGACGGTACCCTTAATGCCGGCATTTTTACGCGGCATTATTAATCTGCGTGGGTCGGTCGTACCTGTGATTGATCTTTCGGTACGTTTTGGACGCCAAGCAACCGAAGTAAAGCCTTCTACCTGTATTGCCATTTTGTCGCTAGGCAATGGTGCTGGTGCTGATTACACCGATATTGGCGTGATGCTTGACTCGGTTTGTGAAGTGGTCGAAATCCCGGAGATAGACATCGATCCAGCTCCTTCACTGGGTTCGCGTATGCGGGATGACTTTATTAACGGTATTACTACCGTTTCTGGCCGCTTTGCCATCATTCTCGATGTCACTCAGGTGCTGATGATTGAGGAGCTAGGAGAGCTGGCGGCGATTCAGCTCAATAACATCGCGATGAACACCGGTTAACACCGGCGCTGTGGTAGATCGTATAGATATACACGATGGTTTCGGTCGAGTTGGTTTTTTCCTATCGATGCTTGTCTGCGAAAAGGCAAGCGCATTAACGACTTAGTGGTGGTTGCCGTTTGTCTGTAGGCCAACTGCTTTGCACAATAGTTGTTCATGCTTCAATCAGTACGCGGGAAATTGCGCGGTCTTTGATATACCAGGATGAGCGTGCCCTGGTTGCCGTTAAGGAGATGCTGACCATGGACTGGAACATCCCTGTTTGTCCTGGTTGCATTGTCCTGGAGAGGGTGAATGTCTAAGGAGCTGCTCTGGGAGGGGCGCCATGTTCTTGTCGTAGAGGACAGTCCCGTACAACGCGAGGTTGCCGTTGCACTGTTGAAGCAGTTTGGTTTTGCGACAATCAGCTGTGCTGGCAATGGCCGTGAAGCACTCTGGACCATGGAGCGGGTAAGCCCAATTGATCTGCTGATCACTGACATTGATATGCCGGAAATGGACGGCATTCAGCTGATCGAAACCTTGGGTCGCAAAGGCTACAAGCAATTTTCCCTTGTCGTGATTACTGGCAAGGGCATTGCCATCATGGAGGCGGTCGCCACCATCGCGCTGAGTATCGATCTGGACGTATTGGGCGCTATCGAGAAACCGATGAGCATCCCCATGTTGCAGCGGGTGTTGGCAAAAGGGCCAAGGCGGAAGGTCAAGACGGTTGCTGCGGTGCCAACAATGTCGGTGGCAGACATCAGGGCTGGGCTGGCAGCGGGCCAGATTGTTCCGTGGTTCCAGCCCAAGGTCGCAGCCAAGACTGGGGATATGGAAGCTGTGGAGGCGCTGGCAAGGTGGGTACATCCTGAATATGGTGTACTGTCGCCGGCGGTCTTTATCTGCCAGATCGAAGAGAGTGAACTCTCCGAACCATTCTTCTTCCATATTCTTGAACAGACAGCCCGTCATTTGCAGGACTGGCAGCAGAAAGGCTCGGAATTGATTGCTGCGATCAATCTGCCCGTGCCGCTGTTGATGAACCCCAAACTGCCGGATATGACGTTGGATATCATCCGCCGTTACAACATTCCGCCCAGCCGGGTCACCCTTGAGGTGACCGAATCGATGCTGATGTCCAATCTGGCATTGTCACTCGGTACGCTGGCTCGACTGCGCTTGAAGGGATTTCTCCTTTCCATGGACGACTATGGCACTGGTTACTCCTCGCCACAGCAACTGATGCGTTGTCCGTTTACCGAATTGAAGATTGACCGCGGCTTTGTGCATGGCGCCGCACACAAAACCAACTTGAAGGTCATTCTCACCAGTGCCTTGGATATGGCGCAGCAATTACATTTGAAGAGCGTGGTTGAAGGTGTCGAAGACCTGGAGGACTGGCAGCTGGTTTCTGAACTTGGCGTCGGGCTGGTTCAGGGATATTTCGTTGCCAAAGCGATGCCTGGGGATCAGTTGCTAGAGTGGTATGCCGCATACAGACGCGACTTTAAGCCTGCTAACGGTGCGATGTGATCGCCGAGTAGATACCTATAGATAAACAATCAAGCCGGCTATAGGGCCGGCTTGATTGTTTTTGCGGCTTGATCGCAAGTAGAGATCGTGATCGCTTATGCAGAACTCGTTCAAATATCCAAGCTATTAAGCAAATCCCCTGGCGGTGTGCCGCCATTGGCTTTGAATGCCTCATTCCGGAGGGTGATCCCCTCCAGTTCTGGCAGATCGTGCAGGCGTGTGATCAGGCGGGCGATTGAAGAGGTGTCGTAGTAGGTATGGTCGACATGCCCCTTTTTTGCATACGGCGAAATAACGAGCGCCGGAATCCGCGAGCCAGGCCCCCAGCGGTCGCCTTTGGGAGGGCTGACATGGTCCCACCAACCACCATTCTCATCGAAGGTGATCACAACCAGCATGTTCTTCCACTGTGGGCTGTTTTGCAGATGGCTGATGATGTTACCGATGTGCTGGTCGCCCGATTCGATATCGGAATAACCCGCATGCAGATTGAGATTGCCCTGAGGCTTGTAGAAAGTCACCGCAGGCAACTTGCCGGCGAGCGCATCGGCAATGAAATGGTTGTCGCGTGGGCTGTCTCCCATGCCGCCATCACGCAAGTGTTGCTTACGCGCCTCGGTGCCAGGGGCAAACGACTTGAAATAATTGAACGGCTGGTGATGCGACTGGAAATTGGGTTGATTTGGACCACCACGGCCTTCGAGTGCAGCACCCCATCCACCGCCATACCAGGCCCAGCTCACTTTCTGTGCCGATAGTAAGTCGCCGATTGTGGGATAGGTCTGTACCGGCTGCGTCATGCTGTCTGCAGGGTCTGCCAGCTTTGGATCACCGCCTGGCGCAGCTTTGACCCAGCTTGGTTGGTAGGCCGGGGCCAGCGTGTTGACGATATAGCCATCCGGTGTGATTGCACCATCACGCACGAACTTTGGTGCCCCATCCATGGCGGAAGCGGGTGACTTGTCCGAGAGCTTGAGGCGTGTGCCTTCCGGGGCGCCTTCCACGACAGCGATCTTGTCCTTGGCTGGGCTATTGGCCGCATCCGGATAGACACCCGGCCGGCAGGCGACCAGATACTGGTGGTTAAGGTAGGAACCGCCAAATGCCCCCATGAAGAAGTTGTCACATAAGGTGTATTCACGTGCGATGCGCCAAAGATTAAGGTTGGCGCTTGCGCCACCGTAATGCCCCATTACCAGGCTGCCACTATTGCCCCACGCGACGAATTGATCATTGCGGCCATCGTTGATTTGCATCTGGTTCTGGTAGAAGAGATGCCAGAGGTCACGCGTGATTACCGAAGTTGGTAGTTGTTTTCCTTGTGCGTCATTCAAGCGGAAAGGTGAGTTCGGCAGATTTTTGATTTCCTCTTCGCCGATCAGGTAGCTCTGGCCGCCGATCTCCTGGCGGCGCTGCACCATACCGCCCCAGACCTTGGGCAAAGTGGTGAAGGGTTGGCCATTACGGTCGATCTGGCGATAGCGCTCGGCCGTTAGTGCGGACATCGGGCTTGCTACACCAGGGAAATCGCCAAACAGATTGTTGAAGCTGCGATTTTCCAGGTAGATCACCACGACAGTCTTGATGCTTTCCTTCAGCGCTTTATCGCGATTACCACCATGCCCAGGCTTTTGCTTGGCGGTGGTACGAGGTTGTACCGTACCGGGTGTGGCACTGGCAGGTAGTGCGCTGCCAAGGGTGACGGTTGCCAGACCTTGGAGCAACTTGCGCCGGCTTGGGTCGATCGTTGTCTCTGCCGTTGTATCAACGGGCTTGTTCTTGTCGTCGTTCATTGGATAGACCTGCGAATTTAGTTGGTACTTAAGAACCTGTTCACAACTGGCGTATTTGGAACCAACCTCGGGCATTTTGCGTAATGCCTACGAGCATAGGGGGCCCCGGGAGTTCCTAGAGCCTGTTTACGATCTGTCGCAAGCAGCTGTCAGCAGGGTACAGAGCAGCGCAGAAACCGGAATGTACTTTTGTACACGAGGATTGTGATCAACACATAAACGTTGATCACAGCTGCGCAGCAAGGTTGTAAACAGGCTCTTAGGTGAATAGCGCTTGTGCAAAGGCTCTGAGAGGAGTTTGCTTCTGCACCGGATTATGACAGAACGATGACAAATTATTGACTGATGTTACGCAGCAGCCGCGAGAAGCAGCTGTAGCTGATCATAAGCCGCGCGGGAGGCGTTGATCAGTAACTTGCGGCAAAGCGCGAATGGGTTCTTCTGCGTCTTGACGCTCAAGCATTCAAGCTTGAA
>NZ_JBQXDJ010000091.1:0-11655 GCF_052601015.1 Chitinimonas violaceus
CACTAACTTGATGGCTTCCGCTCGGTATTCCGACGTATAGCTTTGTGTTTCTCTCTTACTCACCGCAGCCTCCTGTTGGCTCAAGTTTACCAATCAGGTGTGTCTACGGAATTCAGGCTACCTCAGTGAGAACTTGCTTACGATCCTACTGGTAGCCGTGCTCAAGGCTCATGTGCTACTCAAAAGCCTCATGTACCCAAGTACACTCCGGTTTCTACGCTGCCTCTACACCCTGCTGATGGCTGCCCATGACAGATCGTAAATAGGTTCTGAGGCCAACAGATTGCAGGCAGTCCCGACATATCCTGGTCAGGGCACCTAAACACAATCGCTAATCAGCATTAATGCTTGATAACCTCGGCAAGGCAAAGCTGATCGCGGCCATTCTTTTTCGCTGCGTACATTGCGGCATCGGCACGTTGAACCAGCTTGTCGAAAGACTCACCCGGCGCCATTTCCGCAGCCCCCATACTGAAAGCAATGCGCAACTCGGCAGGTAACCCTGGCATCACCTGAGCCTGTACCGCCTCCCTCAGTCGGAAAAAGACTTGCTCCAGTTCAGCACCTTGGGTACTTGGCATCACCAACAGCCACTCCTCGCCCCCAACCCGTCCAAGCAAGTCACCTTGGCGCAACGCCCGCTGGCACGCAATCGCAAACTGGCGCAGCACAACATCCCCCCCTTCATGGCCAAACCGGTCGTTGATGGACTTGAAATGATCAAGGTCGATGATGGCTACGCTGTATGGCTGGCCTACTGCACGGCACGCTTCCAACTGCCCTTTGCCATAGGCCATGATGTGACGGCGGTTCGGTGCGCCGGTCAATTCATCCATCAATGCAAGATCGGCAAAACGGCGCTTCTGCCTGATCTGGCGCAATAAGAGCAGCATCAACGCAAAAACAATAAGAATGCAGGCCACCAAACCCAGCCAAAGCAGCAGTCGACGATTCTGCCCGGCTTGCAGTTCTGCTGCGTGCCGTTTCTTCTCCGATGTCAGTAACGCGTATTCAACCTGCTGCCGCTGCGCATCGAAACGCGCCTGCATCTCGGTCAACAATGCACGATTCAAGCGCAGGTTATTACTGCGATAGGTCTGTGACCATACTTCCAGCTCGCCCAGCGCATCCTGATAACGCCCCAGCAATTTGTAAATGCGGCTGGCCGCTTCATGCATCACCAACTGACGCCGTTCTGACGGAACACGATCGCTAAGCGCCTGTGCCTTCTCCAAAGCCTGCAAAGCCACCTTGGCGGCGCTTGCTCCACCCAATGCCAATGCCTCGGCACGGGCAAGCAGGCCCAGGCAGATCAACTCAAGATTATTGTCGCGCTCGAATTCCACCTGCGCTGCATCAAGCAGACGTAGCGCCTGTTCAGGTTGGTGTTGGGCAATCAGAATAAGGCTTAGCCGATAGCGGACCATCGCAATGCCTGTCTGTTCCTTCAACCCTTCCGCATAGCCCAGCGCTTCACGCAACGTCCGTTCTGCCTGAGCCAGCTGCTTGTTCAGATAAAGACTTGCGCCAAGGTTATGCAGCCGAACTACGAGGGTATGGCGGTCATGCTTTGGGTCCAGCCCTGCCAAGGCGCGCTGATAGTAATTACCTGCCTCCTTGTAGTTCTCCATATTGCTGTAAGCATTACCAATGTAATTGAGCGCCTCGCCAGACTCCCTTTGCAATCCAAGTTCGCTGAAAAGACCATGCGCTTTGAATAACAGTGGCAATGCTTCGCTGACCCTGTTCTGGTCCTGTAGCAGCAACGCCTGCTCGATATAAGCCAGGCCACGCTCACGCGTCAGCTTTTGCGGCTGCGTCAGGACAAGTACTGCATCCAATACCCGTTCTGCATTGTTGCGGTCACCGGATCTCGCCAAGCGTCGTACATCGGCCAATTGCAACCGGGCTTGCGCCTCTGTGTTGCCGAGTTCCTTGGCCAGGATGAGGCCTCTGGGCACCAATACATCCAAAGCCCGGAATTCCTCGACGGTAGTCTTGGCTTGCACCAACAGCAGGATGGCCTGCAGCTCATTGGCTTTATCGCCCTGGTTTCGATAATCCTCCAAGAGCTGCATCGCCCGCTCGCTGACGCTTACCGGATCATCAAACAGGCTGCGGCCCAGCGTATCCCAGTAACTTGCCGCAAAGGCAGGGTACAGGCATAGGCTGAGCGATAACAGCAGCGATGGAAGGTAGCGGTCGAACATGCCGTTTTCTTAGCGTCGGGGTCTATTCAAGTCTGTTCACGCCCCATCGGGTGTAGTCATCATCAGTAAAAGGGTCTCCGTAAGCATCTGTAATAAAAAGCAGGAACGTGAATAGGTAGGCCCTTCAAACAATAAGCCAAGGATGGCGTAATTGCGCACCTGAAATATGCATTAGCCCAGCGCTGCGATAAGCTCAGTACTGCAGACATCAGCGTTTGCGCAGCCTTCACGCGTCGGCTGTAAAAAAATGGATGGGAGCCGCCTGTAACAAACCGCTGTTTGACCCAGCCGGTGGGCGCAATCGGGTAAATCTGGAAACGCCACGATCTGAAAACCGTTTTTCAGGGTACCCGTCGGAAAGATGTCTTATATGACTATATTAGGTGACAGCGCCATTCAGCGCCCTACCCTCTACGGCACCGCTATTGAAAATACCTATGCAGGCGTGCTGAGCTTCATGCGCCGCAACTACACCCGGGACCTGAAGGGTACGGATGTCGTCATCAGCGGTGTTCCACTCGACTTGGCGACAACCTTCCGCCCAGGTGCGCGACTGGGCCCCGCTGCAATTCGGGCTGCTAGTGTCCAATTGGCAGAACTTAAAGCCTTTCCCTGGGGGTTTGATCCTTTCGAGGAACTGGCAGTCATCGATTATGGCGATTGCTGGTTCGACGCGCATAACCCCCTTAGCATCGTGCCGACCATCATCGGGCATGCCCTCACCATCCTTGCCTCCGGCGCCAAGATGCTGACCCTGGGCGGTGACCACTTCATCACCTACCCTTTGCTCAAGGCCCATACCGAACGATTTGGCGCGCCATTGAGCCTGATCCACTTCGATGCGCATTGCGATACCTGGCCCGACGACAATCCTGCCAGCCTCAACCACGGCACTATGTTCTACAAAGCCATCGAGGAGGGATTGATCGACCCGGCTACTTCAGTGCAGGTGGGTATCCGTACCTGGAATGATGACTTCATGGGGATGCACATTCTGGATGCTCCCTGGGTGCATGCGCATGGCCCCGAGGCAACGTTGAACAGGATTCTCCAGATTGTTGGTCAACGACCTACCTATCTGACTTTCGATATAGATTGCCTGGACCCGGCATTCGCCCCCGGAACCGGCACCCCTGTTGCGGCTGGCCTGAGCACAGCCCAGGCGCTGCATATCGTACGAGGAATGGGACCGGTGAATCTGGTGGGTATGGACGTGGTGGAAGTCTCCCCGCCGTACGACCAGAGTGAAATCACCGCTCTGGCGGCAGCCCATATCGCAGCCGACCTGCTCTGCGTATTGCGCAATCAGAAACTCGCTCAACCGCGCTAGATTATTTCTTCATCTCCCCACCACGCCTCGTTCGCCGCGAGGCGTGTCTCTTTTTACACGACCCGCCGCTTTCACTCTGGGCGAAAAGCTAGCGAAAAAAACATGCCGTGCCATGCTTATTGAAGCGGGCATTCGACGCCAGCCATCTGCGACACCCCCACAGCACGATGTGACGAAAACAGGCTATCAGGGCTCTTGCCAGCACCTTTTCGACAAGCGCCTACGACATTCACCCCCCGCTACCCGATAAGGGCGGCTACCCGGTGATACCAGAGGCATGCGCTTAAACAGCACAGGCCTCAACGGGGGTCTATCGACCCTTGTTTCTCCAACCACAAGGAGTAAGTAGATGTCAGACAAGAAAATTGCATGGCTTGCCGCAGCGGTTGCCTTATCTGGCCCGGTGGCCTGGGCAGGCGATGTACAGAACATTGCATCAGACAGCATGCAGGTGCAGCAATTGCTGGAGGAGGAAAAAAACGCAGTCAATATCTACAAAGCGTACTTTCCAGATGTGAGTACCGGCCGCAAGGCGGCCATCAGCTTTCATCATGCCTTGCTCGAATCCAATTACGACGATGGTTACCTCGTCTTGGAACTGAACAATGATGAACTGGATAGATTGCGCAGCTTTGGCTTCAAGATCAAACCGGCAACGGAATTCATGGCTAAGCGTAAGGAATTGATTGAGGAGATACAGTCGCTTAGCCGCGCACGCGCCATGAGTGGCGCAAGTGATACCAACGCCAGCATCTTCTCGATTCCCCGTTATTCCTGCTACGAAACCGTAGAAGAAACCTTCGCCGCAGCTGCCGCGCTTGCCGGCAGCAAACCCTCCCTTGCAAGCTGGATCGACGTCGGTGACTCCTGGCAGAAAAAGAATGCACGCGGCGGCTACGACATACGAGTGCTCAAGCTCACCAACAGCGCAACGGGTGGTGACAAACCCAAGCTCTTCATCAACAGCGCCATCCACGCCCGCGAGTACACTACGGCGCCGCTGGTATTGGAATTTGCGCGCTGGCTGGTCAATGGCTATGGCACCAATGCCGATGCAACATGGATACTCGACAACCATGAAGTACACCTGATGCTGCAAACCAACCCGGACGGCCGCAAAAAAGCAGAGTCAGGCCTGTCGTGGCGCAAGAACACCAATACCGCCTACTGCGGCGCCAACAGTAATTCACGCGGTGCAGACCTCAACCGCAACTTCACCTACAGCTGGAACTCCACCGGCGGCACTGGGTCCAGCGGCAGTCCCTGCAATGAAACCTTCCGTGGCCCGTCACCCGCGTCTGAACCTGAAATACAAGCATTGGAAGCCTATGTACGCACGCTGTGGCCAGACCTGCGCGGCCCCAACGTAAACGACCCGGCACCTGCCACCACCAGTGGCATCCATATGGATATCCATAGCTATAGCGAACTTGTTTTGTGGCCATGGGGAGACCGTTCCACACCAGCACCCAACGGCACGGCATTGCAGACACTGGGACGTAAGTTCGCCTACTTCAACAACTACACCCCGCAACAATCCATCGGCCTTTACGCCACCGATGGCACCAGCGATTCGATCAGCTATGGCGAGTTGGGTGTTGCTGCGTTCACCATTGAGCTCGGTACGTCGTTCTTCCAAAGCTGCAGCACATACAACAACACCATCAAACCCAAGAATTTGCCGGCATTGATCTACGCGGCAAAGGTGGTACGTACGCCCTATATCACTCCGGCAGGGCCTGATGTCACCCTACTTGAGCTTAGTAACAACGCCGCAACCACGGGTGTACCGAAAGGCACACAGGTCACACTTTCCGCCACCACCACGGACACCCGTTTCAACAACAGCAACGGTACCGAACCTACGCAGAACATCGCACAAGCCGAGTACTACATCGATACACCACCCTGGGCTGCAGGTGCGACACCCATCGCCCTGGCCGCCAAGGACGGCAACTTCAATGCCAAGACGGAGGATGTGACGGGCACGATAAGCACCAGCAGTCTGAGCACAGGCCAGCATATGGTCTATGTACGTTCGCGCGATGCCAGTGGGAGTTGGGGGGCAGTTACTGCGTCGTTCCTGAAAATCAACTAACAACCAATTCAAAGCCTGCCGCACAGCTGCTCGCGACAGATCATGAATAGGTATTTAGAACTTGTTTAGCGTCTCGCGAGCTAGCGCGAGACAAGGCGAAAACACCCAAGGAAGCGGAGTTTACTAATGGTAAATGAGCATGCCGAGGGTGTTTTCAACGCCGTATCGCCGACGCGCAGCAGACTTTTGACCGGTTCTTAATGGGGAATATGGATAGCACCCGACTCCTTCACTTCCTCCATCACCGCATAGGTATGGGTTTCACGCACACCGGGTAAGCTGAGCAGCGTATGGCCCAAGAAATCCCGATAGGCCTTCATATCGCGTACCCGTGCCTTCACCAAGTAGTCAAAACCACCCGCCACCATATGGCATTCCTGTACTTCAGAGCGATCGAGCACTGCTTCCTTGAAACGCTCGAACACATCGGGTGTGGTGCGATCAAGTAATACCTCCACGAACACCAGCAAACCTGCATCAAGCAATTCTGGATTCAGCCGCGCGCCATAACCCAGGATAAAGCCATCGCGGGTTAATCGCTTGACGCGTTCCAGGCAAGCTGTGGCCGAGAGCCCTACCCGCTTGGCCAGATCCACATTGGCAATGCGGCCATCAGTTTGCAGCTCACGCAGGATTTTTCTATCGATCCGGTCAAGTTCGCTATTCATTGGATTTTTCAATATAGAAATGTGCTTTCTCTGGATTTTATTCGGTAAATAGATCAAAAAACAGCAGCACATTCGAACAAGGAATCCGTACGATTGCCCGCGCTGAGTACCCCAACTTACCGGGTTGCGAAAGGCCGGCTACTACCCCTCACAATGCAGGGTATTGAGCTCAGCCACCATAGCCCGCAGGCAGCAGCGGGCAGATATTGCCGGTTAGCGTGAGCTGTTTAGAACTTGTTCAAAGTCTCGCGAGCTAGAGCGAGGCAAAGCGAAAAGCAGCAGACTTAGAACTAGGTTCTAGTGCCCATAATCCGATTACCCAAGATAAGCCCATGACGCTCCTTTATTCCGACCTCCCGCCTAGCTTGCCCAGCTTTGCCGCGATCAAGGCCAATCTGTTCCGCGATGAAGTCCAGGCGGTTACCGCCTTGCTGCCCGCCGCGCGACTTTCCGAACTTGCTGAAAAGGCCGTACATGTACGCGCGTTGTCGCTAGCCCAGGGTGTACGCCAGGCTGCCAGCAAGAACCACTTCGAAGCCTTTCTGCAAAGCTACGGCCTGGGTACCGAAGAGGGGCTCGCCCTGATGGCCTTGGCCGAAGCACTGCTGCGGATTCCAGATACCGACTGCCAGGACCGGCTAATTCGCGACCTGCTTGAAAACAAGGACTGGCGTCGCTCACAAGCCGCAACCTGGTTAGTCAGCGCGGCCAGCCGTGCCCTGTTGTTTACCGACGGCTGGATTGAAGCGAGTGAAGGTCGTCACTGGTTCGACCGCCTGTTGCGCAAGATGGGCGAACCTGTGCTGCGTACCGCCATGAAGACCGGCATGAAATTGATGGCCGAACACTTTGTGGTTGGCGAAACCATCGAGCAAGCCCTGGACAACGCAGATTCACGCTGGCGTTATTCCTACGACATGCTCGGTGAAGCCGCACTGACCAATGATGACGCCGAGGCCTACTTCGCTGCCTACCACGAAGCCATTGCGGCGCTGGGCAAACGGCAGGACCCCAATACCGGTTTCGCCCGCCAGTCGATCTCGGTCAAACTTTCCGCTATCCACCCACGTTACGAGTTCGCCCAAGCCGAACGGGTACATACAGAACTCTATGCCCGCCTGCTCGACCTAGCCCAGGCCGCTGCAAAGGCCGACCTGGTGTTCAGTATCGATGCCGAAGAAAGCGAACGCTTGGAAATCTCGCTGGCCCTGTACGAACGCCTGGTTCGCGAACCCAGCCTGAAAGATTGGAAAGGCTTGGGGCTGGTTGTGCAGGCGTATCAGAAGCGTGCACCTTTCGTCATCGACTGGTTGGCCGACTTGGCCCGTGATACCGGTCGTGTACTGCCTATCCGCCTGGTCAAGGGCGCGTACTGGGATAGCGAAATCAAGCGCGCCCAGCAAAATGGTTTGCCCGGCTACCCGGTCTACACACGTAAAGCCCATACCGATGTGGCCTATATGGCGTGCGCCCGCAAGATGCTCGACTACGGCTGTACAGTTTTCTACCCGCAGTTCGCCAGCCATAACGCCCAGACACTGGCCTGGATCATGGAAATGACGCGTGATACCAAGCGTCAGTTCGAAATCCAACGCCTGCATGGCATGGGCGAAGCGCTCCACGCCCTCGTCAACCAACGTGAAGGCGTGGCCAGCCGCGTCTATGCCCCGGTAGGCCGTTTCCACGCCTTACTGCCTTATCTCGTACGCCGCCTGCTGGAAAACGGCGCGAACTCATCCTTCGTCCACCAGCTGGCCGATACCCGTGTGCCGCTCGAAAGCATCGCCGACAACCCGGCTGAGCGCCTAGCCCGTACCCCGATTACCACCGGCGTGATCGCCCCAAGCGAAGTTTTCGCGCCGCGCCGCAATAGCCAAGGATTTGCCATGACCGATACGCTCGCTCTCGAACCGCTGCGTCAACAATTGAACGACCTGGAAACGCAAAGCTTCCAAGCCGCACCTATCATCGGTGGCCAACGCCGCGATGGCCAGGCGCAACCACGCGTCAGCCCGATCGACAGCCGTCGCCAGATCGGCACCCTGGTCGCCAGTGATGCCGCCTCTGTCGAGCGAGCTCTGGACTTGGCCGATGCTGCGCAGGATGAATGGGCCGCCACTTCGGCCAATACCCGCGCCACGATGCTGGAAAAAGCCGCCAGCCTGCTGGAGGTCCGCCAGACCGAATTCCTATGGTTGCTGAGCCGTGAAGCCGGGAAGACACTGCCCGATGCACTGAGCGAGCTGCGTGAAGCCGTCGACTTCTGCCGCTTCTACGCCCATGAAGCCCGTCGTTTGATGGGTAGCGCCATCGCGCTGCCCGGCGTTACCGGCGAATCAAATGAACTGCGTCTGACCGGTCGCGGTCCTTTCATCGCCATCGCACCGTGGAATTTCCCCTTGGCCATCTTCATCGGCCAGATCACTGCGGCCCTGGCTGCTGGTAACACCGTCATCGCCAAGCCTTCACGCCGTACCCCGCTGATCGGCATGCGCGCTGTCGAAGCATTGCTGGAAGCGGGCGTCCCCGCCAATGTGCTGCATTATCTGCCGGGTGAGTCTGGCGGTTTGTCCGACAAGCTGCTGGGCGACCGTCGCGTCGCAGGGGTGGCCTTTACCGGCTCGACCGGTGCCGCCTGGAAGATCAACCGTACACTCGCAGCCCGAGACAGCAGCATCGCTAGTCTCATCGCCGAAACTGGCGGCCTGAACGCAATGATCGCCGACAGCTCGGCGCATGTTGAACAGCTGATCATCGACGTGCTGATGAGCGCCTTCAACTCAGCCGGCCAGCGTTGTTCGGCACTGCGTATCCTGCTGGTGCAGGAAGATATTGCCGACAACGTGATTGAGCGTATCGGTAAAGCCATGCAGGAGCTGCGCCTGGGTGACCCGCTGCAACTGTCAACCGACATCGGCCCTGCCATCGATACGCTGTCGCAACGCGATCTGCAAGCCTACTGTGACAAGCTGGCTGATGCCGCCAAGCTGGTCGGCAAGACACCCGTGCCGGCAGGCTTGGAAACCGGTTGTTTCTTCACACCGCATGCTTTCGAAGTGCCACTGGACCAGTTGCCGACCTTCGAAACCTTCGGACCAGTATTGCATATTGCCCGCTTCAAGAGCGATGCGTTGGAAGATGCGATCCATCGGGTCAACAAGCTGGGCTTCGGTCTGACCATGGGTGTACATACCCGTCTCGACAGTACTGTGGAAGCGGTACGCCGTCTGGCCAAGGTCGGTAATCTATATATCAACCGTAACCAGATCGGCGCGGTAGTAGGCTCACAACCATTTGGTGGCGAAGGACTCAGCGGTACAGGCTTCAAGGCTGGTGGCCCGCATTATCTGCTGCGTTTTGCATGCGAGCGTACTGTCACTATCAATACTGCTGCGGTTGGCGGTAATGTGAAGTTGATGGCAGGGGGGGAAGGCGAGCACGCCTGAAAACCTGTTCAAGATCCTGCTGCGCAGCTGAGATCAGGGCTCATAACGGATCGGAAGCAGCTGAGGACTCGATCATGGCTTTCTAGTCGTAAGCTGGTCATCAGGTTCTCTCGGTAGTAGTCGTTAAAACGCCCGTCAATTTGACCACATTGACGGGCGTTTTTTCTGCCTTGCGAGTAATCACAAATTTGTCGTAAGTCCCTGTCCATCACCTCTCTAAGCAGGTTTCATCGCAGTTCACCCCCCAATGCTGCATCGATAATGGCTTGATTTTTTACGTGTAGGCTGATCCTTGGACTACGATGAATTGTTTCCGGGATCTTGGATAGGGTGACCCGTGTTCGCCTTTAAAAGCATCAGCCTAAAGCTCTCACTGATTTTCGTAATTATCGTCACCGTGGTGTTGGCTGGCTTGGGCATTTACAACTATCAACAGGCAGAGAAACGATTGCTGCGGGAGCGCGAGGAGGCCGTGAAGGGCCTTCTTTATCGTATTTCATTGTCGCTGCCGGTAGCAGTATGGAATTTCGATACCACCCAGGCAGAGCAGATCGTACGTTCAGAAATCAACCGCAGTTTCATTCTTGGCTTAGTGATAAAAGCAGAAGATCGGCCTTTTCTTTCCATGCGGCGCACCACCGATGGCCGTATCGAGAAAGGCCAGGTGACACAAGGATTGATGCGCCCAATCGATTTGCATTACCAAGCCAACGGCGGCAGCCGCAGCGTGGGCAAGGTCGAACTGTTTATCAGTAACAACGATATTGAACAGGAATTAATCGCCAGTCTGCGCTTCAACGCGATCGAAATACTGCTGCTTGATATCCTGCTGGTCGTGGCTTTGTTGGTCGCTCTTCGCCGCTATGTGGCATTGCCGCTCAAACAGATCAACAACACACTCAATGCCGTCGCTAAGGGTGATTTGACCTCGGCACCGCTGGAATCAAGCAGCGATGAGCTTGGGCAGCTGGCTGCCGCCACCCGTACCATGAGCCAGACCTTGGCAGCCGTGATCTCCAAGGTGCGTATTTCTACCGAAACCGTGAGTGACGCCGCCGCCCAGATCAGCGGTGCAGCGATGTCTCTGTCTGCCTCCAGCAGCAGCCAGGCAGCCAGCGTCGAGCAGACCAGCGCCTCGATGGAGGAAGTCACAGCATCCGTTGCACAGAACACTGAAAATGCCCGCGCCACCGATGCCATTGCCAACCAGAACGTCGAGCAAGCTGAATCCGGTGGCGACGCCGTACGTAAAACGGTGATTGCCATGAACCAGATCGCCCAGAAAATCGGCGTGATCGACGATATTGCCTATCAGACCAACCTGCTGGCGCTCAATGCAGCCATTGAAGCTGCCCGGGCAGGCGCACATGGCAAAGGTTTCGCTGTAGTAGCACAGGAAGTACGCAAGCTGGCCGAACGCAGCCAGAACGCTGCGCGGGAAATCGGCGAGCTGGCTGGTGAGAGTGTGGAGCTGGCCAATCAAGCGGGCCAGTTATTTGATGTGATGGTACCCAGCATCAGAAAGACAGCCATGCTGGTGCAGGAGATATCCGCCGCCTCAAGCGACCAGACCAATGGCATCGAGCAAATTCATGGTGGCGTCAGCCAGATCAGCCTCGCCATGCAGTCCAACGCCGCCGCGGCCGAGGAATTGTCGGCCACTGCTACATCGATGACCGACCAGGCTGCTGAGCTGCGCGATATGGTGGCGTACTTCAAGACTTAAAATCTGTTTACGATCTTACTGCGCAGCAGTGAACAGATTATTAAACAAGTGGGCACCTCGAAAAACCCTCCGCCCATGGCATGATTCCGACATCCAAAAGTCAGCCCTCCAATCATGATCAAATCCAGTCTGTTTGCCAGTGAAGAACGTGAAGCCAAACTGGATCAGCTGGGCGAT
>NZ_JBQXDJ010000092.1:0-11511 GCF_052601015.1 Chitinimonas violaceus
GATTGGATCTGGTTCTACAATCACGAACGCCCTAACATGGCCTTGGGCGGTATTACCCCAATACAGCGGCTGGCCATGGTCGCATAGCGCTACTTCTGACTCCCCTTAAAAATGGGGGGATTACCATACCACTAAAAGCGGTAGTGATCAACCGACGGACCTCACTCGCGAAAAAGCTTAAGCACCAAGATATACACGTGCGTCGATGCCTTGAGCAGTCCCCTAAGCATAATACTCACGCGCAGTCAGATTCGGTGTTACATACGGAACTGGATTAGTGGCCTGTTATTGGATAGAGGCAGTGATCGCTGATAAGAGATATGACAGCAATGTCCTGATTCAGATGATCGAAGCACATGGCATTTGGAACTGTGTTCAAAACATAAAATTGCACACAAACATTTTAAATACCAAACAAGATCAATTAGTCAAACTGATCAGCAGTATTGATATGAAAAATAGGCTTACTCAAAGCGTTTCTATAACGAAATACTGCAGAGCATGCGTACATTTAGCACCAGTGTTAGCTATTAATTAAAATAAAAACAATTTGCAAACAATATTTAATTCAGCTGGATTTGATACTCTCTCAGTATTGACAAGCCCATAAAAATGGTAAGGGCAATTCTTGGCATAAATCGATATTTTCCTTCCTTCTTGATCTGCCCCCGCAGAGTCGAATTGGCATACTCAGCTCACTTCTTAACTTACAATGCATAAATTAAGAATAGTCTTATTTATTTATAAATAAGACTAGGAAACACGGCAAGGGCTTTAAGCAATTAGTCGATTCTAAGACCTGGTTCATTCTATATCCACCTGGAATAACAGTGCATGATGTTTAGTTCCCTCACTCCTTCTATCAGCGTGTGACTTATTTGCTCATTGAACAGAGCTATTTATTCATATCATGGGAACAAAAACCTATATCCGACATCCATACATCGTAAATCAACAGCAGATTAGTCCACCTTTATCAAAAGGTCTCAGCAGGAGAGAAACCCTTATTACGGCAACTTCAAAGATCAAACTCAGGGTGGTGACATTTGAACCCCAGCCAAAGGTAAGAATTACCACCAGACTAACTGCAATGATCAGTCTCTTTTTCATGGCTATTTAGCCAGTTAATCCTGGCCGTCGTTCAGCCAAGTAAAACTGCTAATACAAAGTCCAGGGAAAGAAAGTTGTCTCATTGCTTACAAAAAATGCTTTTTTTGGAGACTTAATTAAACATGATTACCACCATCATCAGCCAGTTGCTCCTCTATGCTCACGCATTGTTATTTGCTTTCGCCGTCGTTGATGTAATCCGAACGGATGTAGCGTTACTTCTATCCCGACGCATTGACATCGATAAGTTGCATAAGGCTGGGCGGTCAATTGCTTGGTTACTTGGCTTACTCTGGTTGACGGGTGGCGCTTTGATCCTGCTGACAGTGGGTTTTGACCTGGATGCAATTTCTAAATTGCCTAAATTAGCCACAAAACTTACCGTGGTGTCGCTCCTCACTGTTAATGGTTTACTGTTGCATTGGGTAGCTTTCCCCATGTTGGCTCACCCACAACGTTACCCTCGTTTCACGGCAACGGTCTGCGCTGTGTTGGGAGGGATTAGTTCAGTGACATGGTTATATGCTTCGTTCGTCGGTGTAGCACGCCTCATCGCTCCGGAAATGAGCTATTGCGAGTTTATGGTCCTCTATGGTGCAAACCTTAGCGCTAGCCTTGTAATTGCCCTATTAGTAGTTCGCTCACATATAGAACGCTTAGTTACCGCTTCTTTTGTCGACAAACCACACAGTTTTGTCTAATTACAACTCAATTACGAAAAGAAAAGATCAGGGAATCAGGGTGCGTTGATCATGGTTGTGTAATAGCTTCAGTTACTTGGTGAAGCTGTACCCCGATTGACCATGCCCTACCCCATATTGACTCACCCAGATTGAGTATGCACCCATTCACACTGAATTATAAACGACAGTAACAGATGGAATTTCTGTATATGGACCCTACCTCTTTTGCAAGTATCCCGGTCTTTGGCTGGAAGGTTCGACTGCTCACGTATATCCAGCCTCTTACTACAGCATTGAACTATCAATGCAGAGCCATGATGGGCTATTCGCGCGCCAATTCCCATTCGCTTTGTCGTGCTTCACGCACCTAGACACTCTCGGGGTTTATCAGCGCCGGTTCGACCTGTTTGCCATCTCTCGAGTTGCTCAGCAATCGGGGTTGATCTGCTCCTTGTTTGACTATTGGTACGTCTAATAAACCGGATCGTGGCTTGGGCTAGCTCAAGACGAAATCTGGTTGGTACTCAGTCTGGTTTTGCATCATCGCCCAGGCAATGCGTATGGTCTTGTTGGCCAAAGCCGCCACGGCCACATTCGCATGGCCATGCTCTCCAAGCCCGGTAACCGATCGACTTAGCCGATCTGTCTTGTATTTGGCGGTCCGCATCGCCGAGCGTGCGCCATGAATCAGCAATGTCCGTAGATAGGCATCGCCCCGTTTCGAAATGCCAAGTAGCCGCGCTTTACCTCCCGAACTATGCTGGGCTGGCGTGATGCTGATCGACACAGACATCTGCCTGCCATTCTTGAACCGCGCTGCATCGCCCACAGTGGCAATGATCGTCGTTGCAATCAGTGGACCGACACCCGGGAGCTGCATCAGCCTTCTCGTGGTTGGCAGACTCTGGGCGATCAATTCCACTTCGCGATCCAGCTCCTTTACTCAGCTATCCAGCCACAGCAGATCAAACCACAATCCACTCAACAGTCGCCGGAACCGGTGGGTTAAACCATTCTCCGTATAATAAGTCCTCGAATCTGACAGGCCTTGGCTGTGCGAGTGCTGATCAGTTCTGCGCGTATGCGGTGTACTGCTTGAATGTCTTGCTGCTCGACACGCTTGATTGATACAAAACGCATGTTCTTGCGAGATGCCGCCTCACAGATGGCTTCGGCATCGTTGGCGTCATTCTTGTTGCTCTTGACATAGGACTTAACGAACTGAGGTGCTATCAACCGAACTGTATAGCCCTTTGCTTCCAAGGTCCTTGCCCAATAATGTGCACTGCCACACGCTTCCATTGCGATCACACTGCCAGGCTCAACCTTCTCACAAAGTTCTTTGAGCCAGATATCGCGAGATAGCTTGCGCCGCCACACGGGTCTCTCGTCATAATCTACTGCATGAACCTGAAAAACCGACTTTGCAATATCAACGCCAACTCGAATGATTTTCATGATGGATTCCTCTTTAACGTTGACTGGTGGCTGGAACTACAAATCTGACACTTAGGTGCCGTTTAGTTGAGGAGGGGTCCATCCCATTGCTTCCAAGCAAGCTTACCGATAAAAACAAACGTCTTTGCCAAAGTTATTCCCAAAAATCGGCGCTTACCAAAGGTAAATGTACATCTCAAGAATGTCTCTAATGTTCTCCCTCTCTAATTTACGATACCTTGAGCAAGCCTTTAAAAAGAGTATCTAGTTAACTCTTAACAAGACTGAGTGCTACTTTAAGGCCAACAACCTTGCACTAACGCTCTTCATATTCTAAATTAAAATATAAAAGTGAGCCTCATACTCACCTATACAATCTTGCAACATGGAGGATAAGCAATAAATAACTCAGGGAAGAAGTGCCCTGCAAATTGTGCTTATTTCCTGCAGCATACTGAAAGGCGTAGATCATGATTCAATCGCCTTACAAAAAACAGCGCCTGAAATCGGCCTTTCTATTCTGTTTGATCTTATTAAAATCCAATACCCCATCCTACGCTACAGACGAATTTAAAGATCTGGTTATTTACACAGAGAACGACCCACCCTATGTCACAGTCGACCAAAATGGGAAAATAGGTGGGCTAGCCACAAAAAAATTGGACGATCTTCTTAAGGTAATGAATTTTCCGAAGGAAAATATCAAAGTCCAACCTTGGGCACGTTCTTATCAGGAATCATTGGTCAAACCCAATGTGATGATCTACCCAATTGTAAAGACACCGGAAAGAAGCGAAAAACTGGAATACATCTATAAGCTATACAACGCTACTGTATTCTTTTTTAAACTCACCTCCCGTAAAGATATCGTCATCAACAATCTAAATGACGCAAAGAAATACTCTGTTTGCGCAGTCAATAATGACTATCGTGCGGAGTTTTTAAAAAGCAGTGGATTTCCAAAAATAGACCACTCTGACGACTCAACCACCAATGTAAAGAAATTCATAGCTGGCCGTTGCGATATTTCTATTCTAACGGAGATTGGTCTTTATACGAAAATGGAAAAACTGAATTTGGATAGTACACTGGTTACCATTGCCCACCCATTAAAAGAAATAGACAGCGACCTTTATATCGCCATTAATAAAGGCACAGATCCTAAGACCATAGAGTCATTGAAGAAAGTCGTCGAGAAGTTGGAATAAATTTACGAACACCTTCCCTGCCCCTTTCATAGCACAACATCTATATTTTAAGAATAAAGAATGTGACTCTCTTCCCCATTCCGCAATACATCACTATGAATCTTTTCAAAGTCATTAAGACTTGGTAAAACAGCCGAGAAAGCAGAATTTGCAAGTGGTAAATAAGCATTCCCAGGTATTTTCAACGCCATATCACCGACATGTAGCAGACTTTGAACAGGCTCTTACACCGTAACAACCCATGCCACCCAAGTCACCAGCACTTGCCTATTTATTGCTCACCCTTACCAGCCTGTTCTGGTCGGGCAACTTTATTGTTGGCAGAGCAACCCACGCATCAATCCCCCCAATGTCGCTCAGTTTTGGCCGCTGGGTGATCGCGCTGGTCATTCTCCTGCCATTTACATTGAACCGCGTCTGGCATAACCGCATTGCCCTGCGCGAAAGCTGGCGACGCGTGCTATTGCTTGGCGCCATTGGTGTTGCCGGTTTCAATTCGCTCGCTTACGTTGGCCTGCATCACACCAGCGCTACCAATGCAGTACTGACCAATAGTTTTATCCCCATTCTCATTCTCTTGCTGGGTGCCATCTTTCTACGTGAGCCCATTACCCGTCGGCAGATCCTTGGGGTGGCCATCAGCTTTGCAGGGGTAATGACGATTTTCACTCATGGGGAACTTGGCCGCTTGCTGACGCTGGACCTCAACCACGGCGACATCCTATTGCTGTTGGCTGCGCTTGATTGGGCGATCTATACGCTACTGCTACGCCGGCTAGACCCAAAGATCGATCGCCTGGCGCTTCTGCTGGTGCTCATCGTAGTAGGGCTCATATGTATTACCCCCTTCTTCTGGTGGGAACTCTCGCAGGGACGTGTTGCGGCGTTGACACCAAGTAATGCCGCCACTTTCTTATATGTGGGGGTTTTTCCGTCGATATTGGCCTACTTGTTCTACAACTATGGCGTGGCCTGCGTTGGCCCGGCTCGGGCTGGAAACTTTATCCACCTGATGCCGGCATTTGGCACCCTGCTGGCTATCGCTTTCCTGGGCGAGCGCTTCGAGTGGTTTCATCTTGCAGGTATCAGCGGCATTTTTGCTGGCTTGTTACTGGGTAGTCTTAGAACTGGTTCAATGTCTCGCGAGCTAGGACAAGACAAGGCAAAAACGCCCGAGGAAGTGGAATTTACGCGTAGTAAATGAGCATTCCGAGAACGTTTCTAACGCCGTATTGCTAACGCGAAGCACACGTTGAACAAGTTCTTAAAACTTGCGAAACAGCATTCAAGCACCTGAAGCCCACCCTAATAACCAAGGAACCTGCTGTGTCTGCTTTCACTGCACGTGTCTACCTCGGATGCCTATTGTGCTGTCTGCTGGCGGCCTGCGGTGGCGGCGCGCCAGCGAGTACCACCACACCGACCACCACGTACCAGATTGCACTGTACGCCGATAGCAATAACCTGGCATCCGATGGCCAGACTGGTGTGGTGCTGACTGCTATCGTGAAGGACCAAGACAATCGGGTTGTCAGCGGGCAAACCGTCACCTTCAGCAGCGACTCGGGTAATTTAGGTTCTATTGTCGGCACAACAGATGCCACCGGCGCTGCCACTGCCGTGCTGTCCACCGCGGGTAACCCGGCAAACCGTACCATTCTGGTCACCGCCACCTTGGGCTCGAAAAATGCCAAGCTGCAGATCAGCGTTCAGGGCACCAGCCTTACTGTAAGCGGAAATCTCGACACTGTAGTGGGCGGGCAGGCAGTACTCACCGCAGTTCTAACCAACTCGACCAGTCAACCGATTGCCAATCAAGCGGTGACTGTCACCAGTTCTGCAGGCAACCCTATAGCACTCTCAGGCGTTACCGATAGTTTGGGAAGGGTTTCCATCACCCTCACAGGGCAAAATGTAGGGGCAGATATGGTGACGATTACTGCATTGGGTGCAACTGCCACCAGTACCGTCACCGTCAACAGCGTGCAAAGCCTGAGCTTTACCGCGCCTAGCGCCGGCACCGATGTATTGGTAGGTGCAAACCAGACGATTACCGCTCATTACGCCATCAACGGTACCCCGCAAACAGGCGTCAGCGTCAATTTTGCAGCCAGCCGCGGCACTTTGAGTGCCAGCACGATGACGACAGATAACAGCGGCAATGTCAGCACCGACTTTAGCAGCAGCTCGGCAGGGCCTGTCGTCATCACCGCCAGCGTACCTAGTGGCAGTACCCAACTTAGCTTTAACGTCAAAGCCACTACACCGGCCAGCATCGCTTTGCAGTCGACCCGCAGCACGCTGGGCTTGCGCGAGGAAACCCAATTGACCGCCACAGTACGCGATGCCAATGGCAACCTAGTGGCCGACCAGCCTGTCAGCTTCAACCTGATACAGGACAGCACAGGCGGGGCGCTTTCCGCAGCCTTGGTGCGCAGCAACACTGGTGGGCAAGCCAGCATCACCTATACCTCTGGCGGGGTGGCCTCTGGCATCAACGGTGTAACAGTGGGGGCAACCGTTGCCACCAGCATCGCCGCCACCACAAGGCTGACCGTGGCACAGGCTGGCGTAGCGATTTCTCTGGTTCAAGACAATCTCCTTGAACTAGGTACCAATCCCAATTTCTACAGCAAGCAATTCACCGCCATCGTCACCGACTCGGCCGGTAACCCGGTAAGCAACCAGACTGTCGAATTCCGCGTCAAACCCGAACGCTACTACAAGGGCGGCTTGGTTTATGACGATGTCGCAGGGTTATGGGTTGTCTCCCCTCCCGCGATAAGCTGTGCCAGAGAAGATACCAACAGCAACGACTCACTCGACGCGGGTGAAGATTTGAACGGCAATGGTCAACTCGACCCCACACCAGCCGAAACCATCACCCGTACCGCCGTCTCCGACAGCAATGGTATGGCAACCATCAACCTGCTCTACCCGCGTGAACGTGCCCTCTGGTTGGATGTACGTATCGAAGCCTACGCTGGCAGCATTGGCAGCAATCTGCCGCAAAGCGTGCGTTTCTTTCACTTAGCTCCCATGGTCGACGACATGTTGGATAGTCTCGTAGCACCACCCAACTTTGACAGCCCCTTCGGCATCGTACAGGACTGTACTTCACCAAACTGATCTCCTCCTTCCCCGCCCCTGCCGCTACGGGGCCGCCTTTCCTTCGCTTAACTTTCCGGAGTACGCATGTCACCCAGCCTTAACCGCCGTGAATTCGTCACCGCCTCGCTCGCCACCGGGTTTGCACTGGCAGTTCTGCCCGATGCCTCCGCAGAGGTGATCAATACCCCTGCGGATGGTCTTGTCGTGGGTCAGGTGAAAATTCCAGTAAAAGGTGGGGATATGCCAGCCTACCGTGCTATGCCAGAGGGCAAAGGCCCCTTCCCAACCGTGCTGGTTGTGCAGGAAATCTTTGGCGTACACGAACACATCCGCGATGTATGCCGCCGTCTGGCCAAAGCGGGTTATTTTGCCGTCGCGCCCGAGCTCTACATGCGGCAAGGGGATGTCTCCACGATCCCCAACATTCCGGACATCGTGCAGAAAGTTGTCTCCAAAGTACCGGACGCGCAGGTGATGGACGATCTCGACAAGACTGTTGCCTGGGCCAAGGCGTCAGGCCAGGCGGACACCGCGAAACTCGGCATTACCGGTTTTTGCTGGGGTGGGCGCATCACCTGGCTTTACGCAGCACACAACCCCAGCCTTAAAGCGGGCGTAGCTTGGTATGGCAAGCTCGTGGGAGAGGCCAATGCGCCACTGACACCAAAGCACCCACTCGACATCGTCGGCGCACTCAACGCACCGGTATTGGGACTATATGGCGAGGCAGATACCGGCATTCCCATGGCCTCGGTCGAACAAATGCGAGCTGCGCTCAAAGAGGCAAACAAACCTTCCGAAATCGTGGTCTACCCAGACATGCCACATGGCTTTCATGCCGACTACCGCCCCAGCTATCGCCAGGAAGCCGCAGAGGATGGTTGGAAGAGGTTGTTGGCTTGGTTCAAGAAGAACGGCGTGTAGCGCCTATTCATGATCTTACTGCGCAGCCGTGATCAGGGCTCATGTGCTGCTCGCTACAGATCATAAATAGCCTTCCTAAAATCTGTTCAAAGTCTTGCGAGCTAGAGCAATGACAAGGCGAAGACACCCGAGGAAGCGGAGTTTACAAATGGTAAATGAGCATGCCGAGGGTGTTTTCAACGCTGTATTGCTGACGCGCAGCAGACTTTGGGCAGGTTTTTGAGAGAACATGACCTACGTCAAGATTTAATGCGTCCAAAACAAGCAAGATAGTGCTCCCCTCCCCAGAAGTAGTAAGAAGTAAGCACTTCAGGCATGCCACATGGCATGCCTGTTTTTTGTGCTGATGAAGAAGCTGATTGCCCCCAGAGACAAGCCAGCCTAGAGTGCCGCCATTCCTCATCAGACACTTTAGCTATGTCCGCATCACCCAGCTTTTTCTGGCACGACTATGAAACCTTCGGCATACGCCCCCAGCGCGACCGCCCAGCCCAGTTTGCCGGCGTCCGCACCGACCTGGACCTGAATATCATTGGCGAGCCGGTCGAATTATTCTGCCAGCCGACCGACGACTTCCTGCCCGAACCGGAATCGGTGCTCATCACCGGCATCACCCCGCAAATGGCGGCCAGTAAAGGTGTACTCGAAGCCGAATTTGTCAATCGCCTGCACGCCGAGCTGGCAGCGCCCGGTACCTGCGGTGTGGGTTACAACACCCTGCGGTTTGACGATGAACTCACTCGTCATCTGTTCTGGCGCAATCTTATAGAACCCTATGGCCGGGAATGGCAAAACGGCTGTTCACGCTGGGATTTACTCGATTGTGTACGCGCTACCTATGCTTTCCGCCCGGAAGGCATCGTCTGGCCAGAACGGGAAGACGGTAGCGGCGCGCCCAGCTTCAAGCTGGAACACCTCACTCAAGCCAATGGCGTTGCCCATGAAGCCGCGCACGATGCTCTCAGCGACGTCATGGCCACTATCGCCCTTGCACGTCTGATCAAAGCCCACCAACCGCGCCTGTTCGATTTCTGCTTCAAGCTGCGCAAAAAAGACGCTGTAGCGACGGAAATCGGCCCTTACGACGGACACCTCTTTTTGCATGTCTCGGGCATGTACCCTACCGCTCAGGGCTGTCTGGCCCCCGTTGCAGCCATCGGTGCACACCCGACGAACAAGAATGAAATACCCTTGTGGGACTTGCAGCACGACCCGGCTGAGCTGTTCGACCTCAGCGCCGATCAGATACGTACCCGCTTGTTCACCCGCAAGGAAGAGCTGGCCGAAGGCGAAACACGCTTACCCATCAAAACCGTGCACCTGAACAAATCCCCGGTTGTAGTGAACAACTTGAAAGTACTGAGCGCAGAACGTGCTGACGCCCTGCAACTGGACCTGGTGAATGCTCAAGCCAACGCAAGCAAGCTAGCCGGCCTGTTGGCCCAGCACAGCACCACGCTGGCCAACAAGCTCAAGCAGGTTTACAGCCGCGAACAGAATCAGCCCGCCCGGGATGTGGATGAAGCGCTTTACGATGGTTTCCTCGGCGACAATGACCGCCGCCTGCTCGACAAGTGCCGTGCTCAAAACCCACAGGCATTGGCTGGCATGGCGCTGAATTTCAACGATATGCGACTCAATGAGCTAGTGTTTCGCTACCGTGCGCGCAATTGGCCAGACAGCCTCAGCGAACCTGAGCAAACCCGCTGGCAACAGCACCGTGCGGAACGGCTGCTCGACGGTGCAAGCGGCTTTCTCAACCTCGACGGATTACACGAGAAGCTCGCTGCGCTGCGCGAAGAATGTAAAGACGACACAGCCGCGATAACCCTACTAGATGAGCTTGAAGCCTTTGCCGAACAGCAAACCGAGGACCTGCTTTAATTAAATCCAACTATGCACACCATCCTACTCACTGGCGTAAATGGCCAAGTTGGCCACGAACTGCGCCGCAGCCTGCAGGGTCTGGGCTATATCCATGCGCCCAGCAGTACCGACTTGAACCTGGCCGATGCTGATTCGCTACGCAAAACAGTTCGGGCCATCAAGCCCACACTCATTATCAACCCTGCTGCCTATACTGCTGTCGACAAAGCCGAAAGCGAAGAGGATCTCGCCTTCGCCATCAACACCATGGCCCCCGGCATACTGGCCGAAGAAGCCAAGCGGCTCGGTATCCCGCTCATTCACTATTCGACGGACTATGTGTATTCGGGCGAAGGCACCTCCGCGTGGCAGGAAAGCGACCCGGTGGCGCCCCAGAATGTTTACGGTGCCAGCAAGTTAGCAGGAGAGGAAACGATACGCGCCAGCGGCTGCAACCATCTCATCCTGCGTACCAGCTGGGTGTACGGCGCGCGCGGCAAGAACTTCCTGCTGACCATGCTGAAGTTCGGCCGCGAACGCGACAGCATGAATATCGTCGCCGACCAGATTGGCGCACCCACCTGGTGCCGTACCATTTCCGACCTGAGCACCCACATCATCGCAAGCCAACCCGACTGGCAGGCCGTATCGGGCACCTACCACATGGTGAACAGCGGCGAAACCAGCTGGTATGGTTTTGCACAAGCCATCTTCGCACTGGCCGCGGCGCGTGGCGATAAGGTGCCAAGTACACTGAATGGCATCGCGACAGAAGACTACCCAACTCCCGCGAAACGACCGAAGAATTCACGGCTCAATCTGGACAAGCTACAGACCACGTTTGGCTTGATACCGCCTGGTTGGGAAGAAGCTCTGGCCATGTGTTTTGAAACACTGCGTTAATCTCCGTCATCCGCTCTCCACAAAACGGTATATGGCCGATTCAGAAAATCACTGCAATATCTGCCGAAGCGCTGCCTTCAATCATTGAAGAGTGACAAACTACGAGTTGGAAAAGATCTTAGAACCTGTCTAAAGTCTGCTGTGTGAGGTAGCCTGAATTCCGTAGACACACCTGATTGGTAAACTTGAGCCAACAGGAGGCTGCGGTGAGTAAGAGAGAAACACAAAGCTATACGTCGGAATACCGAGCGGAAGCCATCAAGTTAGTG
>NZ_JBQXDJ010000093.1:0-9694 GCF_052601015.1 Chitinimonas violaceus
CCTGGACCATCGACTGGCGTAAGAAGCAGTCGATGTTTGAAGGCGCGGCCGAAGGACTCGCCGCAAGGACGGGCGAAGCTCGGCCATCTAGGACTTGTGACAATAACTGTACGCAGTTATTGGCTGACGCCCTCAACGACGCGCTACCGCCAGCCGAAACCCCGCAAAACGACGACGATTACCCCGATGAAGGCCCACCAACATGGTGGAACCCCGAGGAAGACCCCGGTTTAGATGAACCGCCACCCTATGATGCAGGTTATTTGGACCACTGCGCCGAGTCCGGCCCACCGGAATGGTGGACCGACCGGGATGAGTGCGTGCACTTAGACGGCAATGCCGACTGGGTGCGCTGTGATGATGATTTTATTTAAGCAACAAACTTTTTCCCATATTGAAAGGAATTTGGCTTCAAAGTTGGCCCATTACTTAGCTACCCAAGCAAATTGGGTTTGTAATTTTGAATTGCATCAGCAATTTCTTCCGCAGACATTTCTTTTTCTGGAAAGAAGATCAAATCCGATACGTTAGGCAACAGGGAAATTTCTTTCAATTTAAAAAGCAGTTCGTCTAACTCTTCCTCTGATCCCTCAGCATTCATGATTTTTGAGATCATTCTTACTAATTCGTCTCGGCTAAGCTGCAAATTCATCGCTTTCCTCCAAAATGAAATGCACCATCCAAAATTTCCTTATGCAACTTAGGAGTTACTACAGCTAAGTTAGACATGTCATAAACAGACCCGCCATGCTGAATTGGTAACTTATGATGCAATACGTAGGATGATTGTTTGCCCAAATGCTGTGAAGAAGGAGCAATAGGGGCCATTCCTTGTTCCATTCGCCGTAAGTTAGCTTTTCCAAATTGACTGGCTAGATGTCGATCAGCTGCTACTTCCGTCCAGAATGCATTTCTGAAGTCATTAAAACTGTCAAAAGTTTTGCCATTCAACTTATCTGCGACTTGACCAGGGATGTTACCAAAATTGCCATGGGTACCCTTTAACCAAGTTCCATTTACTTCAGGCAAATTTAGCCCGCCGCTCGCTCTACCTGCCATGTTCCGAATTTCAGCGGCTGTTCTTCCTGTAGGAAGTGCTAACCCACTATCACTCGCCCGCATCCCAAAACTGGCAGCATCATCAACGGGTACGGCATAAGCGGCCATCGGCATTCTTGGTGCATTGGGGAATGGCAACACGGGTATGCCGCGCTGCGCTATGTCATCCATCATGGATGCAGCGTTATTTACCAAGAATTGCTTGCCTGCATTTCCAGCGAAGCCGCCAGCCTTGGCCAATCCTCCGCCAGCTAGCCCTTCCAAAGCAGTGGTGTAGGCAAACTCAGCTTGTTGCCCCAACGGAAGCTGACTGAAATTCCTCAAGCCCGTCCTGGCCGAACCCACTACACCATCGACAGTGAGATTCGACATTGCGGAGACAAAGTTATTACGGGCATTTTGGTCCGTTGCCAACGTATACAGTGCGCCTACGCCTTCCGCCATGTTGGTGCCCGCAGTGGCCGTTAATCCACCAAAATGAGCGCCCATATACTGTGCGGTGCCGAGGAACCCACCACGATCAAGCCCGGCGTTCTTTTGATTCGCGTAGAAGTCGCGATTGACGGACTTCATGCCATCGACAAATCCATCCTTATGCTGGTTAAGCATGCTTTGTCGACTGATATAAGCGTGATCGATTTCACCGGATGGCAACCACCCCTCAGACGGTGGCCCAATACGCCTTACTTCCAAAGGCGGTTCATAAGGCAATTGTCGAACTTCGACATCGGCGTTGTAGGCAAAGCCGCCTGTTCCCGTACTGCCAACCTCGTAATCATTTTCCGGCCCAGCGTTACCTGGGGCGCTTCTGCCTACTGGAGAGACCGGTATGCCACTGGCTGTCGTTGGCGATGGAGTACGACCCACCCAGTTACGACCATTCCCCGCGATGCTGTTACCCAGCACATCCCCGAATGCATTGGCTGCCACGCTCGCAAAGTCCAACCTGCCACGGCCGTTGACTGCGATCTGCGCGGTACGGTTCACGATGCCACCGGCGAGATTATTGAGGTAGTTAGCAGCAAAATGGTGATCCTTTGCCCAGCTCATACCTACACTGGTACCCTCAACGCCGAAGATATTGTTGCCGATGCTATCGGCAATCGGTGCGGCAATGCCCGCAGCCGCTATGGTACGCCAACTGAACGGGCTTGCACCCACCACCGACATAAAGCCTTGGCTCAGCGCTGTGCTGCCAACAGCAGTCAGTGCCGATGTGGCGGTACTACCCCAATTCAACCCCTGTGCTGCTTCGCGTAACCCGCTACCGCCAATTCCCGCGGTCAGCCCATTGCTTAATGCGCTACGGCCCACCTGGCTCCATGAGAACTCGTCGATTGTGCCTGTGATCAGTCCAGTACCCTGGCTGGCGAGACTACCGACAGCACCGCCCAGAGCCGCACCGGCCACCGTGCCAGCCACAGCAGCGGTTGCAGCGCTCATTCCGGCTGCTGCGAAAGCACCTTGCAACATCGGGGTGGCAGCACCTGCCGTGTAGACCGTCACCGCGATCGCTACCGCGACCATCAGGATGGTACCTAGGCCCCAACGCTTTTTCTTCGGCGGCGGTGGTGGTGGTGGCAGGCCCGGCGTGGTGTCACCCACCAGCCGGCTCGGGTTGTAGGGCGCAAACGTGTCCGCACGGTTCGCTGCCGACACGGCATTCGGAATGCGCAGGGATTTGCCTGCATCCAACGGCGCATCGGCCCCCTGCGTCAGACCATTCTCATCACCGATCAAGTACCACAGGCTGCTGTCACCCCACATCGCAAACGCGATGGTACGCAGGGTGTCACCCTTGTTGACGGGGTATATCGACAGATTGCTGGGTGCCTGGGTGCCCGTACGTGCCGCACTGGTGTAGTCGAAGTTGGCGTTCTCGCCTGCGCCATAGCTCGATGCGACGGTATTACCACCGGCATAAAGGTAGTTGACCTGATTGGTGTTGGGTGGGACGGAAGGACGAGTGAGGTTGGTCTTCCGTAACACCCGACCGTTGAAGTCCACCAGCATGGTGCGCTGCGTCACGTAAGCCTCGCTTACCTTCGTCGTATTGCCGTAGTGGTCCAAAGTAGACATGCTCGTACCTTGCCCTACCGCGGCACCACGTGTCTGGCTGGTTTCCCGCCACGTTTCGAAAGCCTGATGCTGGAACGCAAAGGTCTGACTCTGCGCGCTGTTGATGTGGTCAATAAATTGATAGCTGGTGAGCCGGCTGCCCAGGTAGGTATTGGTCAAGGTGGTTTTGGCTGCACCCTCTGTCAAACCAGCGCCAGTCACACCTTTGGTGGTCTGCACCCTCAGCCGACCTTGGGCATTGAATTCATTCCGCGTGCGTTGCGATATCCCGCCTTCGTTGCTGTAACTATCCTCGGTCGTGACCTGACCAAGGTAGTTGTGCTCGCGGCGGGTTTTGATCAAAACATTGGAGCCAGTAGCACTACGTTGGCTGACTTCGATCAATTGTCCAAAGCTGTCGTATTTGAAACTGTCGAACGTCGTTAAGCTATCGGTATATGACCGATAACTTTCAACCCCCATACGTTGTTGGCTTGCACCAAAGTAGGCGATCATCTCCCCTTGAACTTTGCTGATGCCGACCTTGCCATTCTCGAACACCCCACGGCTCACGATGACACGGTTCAACGCATCGTAGCGGTAGTGGTAGTTACTTCCACTCACTGGATTCAACCAACTGGCATTGCCTACACTTCCCGTTACCAAAGTCCGGTTGTTGTTGCCATCATAACCATAGCGCGCACCCACCCGCTGGCCATACACCCCTTGTACGCGGCCTAAAGCATCGTAGTCCGTGGCTTGGAACCATTCTCCTTTGTTTGGTCGTGACATCAACTCAAAGCTGATTCGGCCCAACTTGTCGTAACGCATTTTTTGAGTGCCAATCAAACCACCATTATTTGGCAACCCGGGGATATCAAATACCGACACCGTTTTATTTTGCAGCTCGGTCTGTTCAATCAGATGACCCGCCGTGTCATAAACATGGCTGCGTGTGATAGGCGCAAGGCCACTATTGATACGGGTATAGTCGTAGCGGCTCAACATACCGGCACCATCATACTGATAGTTGCCGTAGGTATTGCCGCCCAGGTCGGTATGCCCCATCAGTCGACCGGTACCCAGGTCATACTGCCAAGTCTTGGTTTCAGCAGGATCACTGCCCCACTGGTTCGATTCCCTGACCTTGTTACCCAGCAAATCATAGCGAGTAGTCTGAAACAGGCCATCCGATAGGCTGTTGTTTGGGGTCCCCCTGAATAGGAAGACACCACTTTCCGTCACCTTGCCTTGAGTATCAAATCGATACCGTGTTTCCTGCTTATGGGCGGCTGCACTGTCGTCATAACGGGCTTCATTGATCTGATTCCCAGCAGCGTCATAGGTGAAATCCGTTACCAATGCCTTGCTTACCCAATTGGGTTGGTTGGTGTCGCGATTATTCCCCTTATTCGTGGTATCAACCGTATTCGTTTCACCTTGCCGACGCACCTTAATCCGCTGATCCAGCCGGTTATAGGTATAAGTCGTCGTCAGCGGCTTGTCGCCGATATTGCTGATGGTCTGGGCCAGTCGGCCCTGGGTGTCGTAGGTGTTGGTATCACCGACCAGGCCTTGAACCAGATTGGTCTCCGAAGCGCTATAACGTGTCGTGAGCAAGCGGCCGAACTGGTCAAACTGCTGGCGGGTAAGATTGCCATTGCCATCCCAGCTGCCCAGCAGATCGCCTGTATGGCTGTAGCTGTAGCGCTTGGACAGTGTGCCACGGGTACTGACCCCATCGACGACCTGATTGACTGCGGTCCCCGTTTCTAACTGCAGTTGGTTCTGGTTGTTGTACTGCCAGCGAGCGATTGCCCCGGCGGCATCGGTCAGACTAATACGGTTACCCCAACGGTCAAAACGGGCCTGTGTGACAGGCTGGTATTCAGTAGGGGTGATGCTGGCTTCCGCGTTCAGTGTATAAACGCCATTGACCCGACTCAACCGGTAGTGCGTGATACCGACAGCGCGGTTGAACAAGTCCTTCTCATCCGTTTCAGGTGTCAGCTTATCGCCAACCAGCAAGCTCACCTGCTGTAACTGAATGCTTTCGCCATCGTTCAGACTAAAGTCATTGACGTTCACGGCTAGGCTGATGTTTTGGTACAAATTGAAATTCAACATCGGTGGCGAACCACGTTCTACCACATAAACTTTGCCATGTTTGGTATAACGTAACCAGGTTTGCGAACCATCAGTTTGAATCGGTAATTGAATCTCGGTTATGGTTGGATCGGCATCCTGTTTGCCCACGGTGATAGACGAGGTCACTTCCCCCACGGGTTGGGTGGTAAACGCCGGTCCTGTCTGGCTGATCTGCCGGCCCAGTTTGTCGTAGTGGGTATAGGTACGGCGGTACTGTGCATTTGCCCCCGTTTGCAGCTGGTTACCGGACAGTACGGCTGTATGCGCCAGACTGGCCGGGGTAATTGCCCCTGACAATGCACCGTCCACCGGCGAGGTGATCCGCGCCACTTCCCAGCCCATGGGGTTGTAGTACTGCACCGTCCATACGCCGGCTTCCTGCCTGCGCCAGATACGGCCTGCATTGTCGTATTCAAATACTCCCGTGGTGATATCTTTAAGCTTGCGCTCGGTGATTTCGCCAAAGGCGTTGTAGCTGGCCTGAGTGTGCTTAACTTCGGTCGACTCTCCCTTGGCACCATAACGTTCACGTGTACCCACTTGGTTGCCATTGCGGTCATAATCGAACGCTTTAACCTGATTATTGGATACCAAATTACCGGGTTGTAGGTAAGTATTCCGTACACCTTGCCATTCCAACGCCGTCCGGCCGAACTTATCGTAGAAGGTCTTCTGCAGAATCTGGTTGCCCAGCACACCGTCCTCGGCGCGTAAGTCCACCCGGTATTCGGTCTGGTGGCCAGCCAGGTCGAAACGGCGCTGTTCGACGCGGTCGTCATTGCTGCTGGCAGGCACTGCCAAGCTGCCCGGGCGTTCTGCGCCCACCGCCAAGGTCATTGTGTCGGCAAACCGGGTGGTGCGCACCGCATTGCCGTGCGCATCGCGTTCGTACTGGGTGACGATGTAGTGATCGGTATTGCCGACGCGCTGTGAGGCCTGTGCCTGATGGCTCATCCGACCCAGGGCGTCGTAATAGTTGAATACCCGGTTACCCCGGGCATCGGTGGTCTCGATCACATTGCCGTATTGGTCATAGCGACTGCGGGTGGCGACGTCAGCGTTGGTATAGCTCACACCCCCCTGGGCGTTCACAATCGCTCCACCGATATTCTCGCGAATCTCGGCAGTACGGTTACCGAGCTTGTCGTATTCATAGCGGGTGCTGCGGTTTGCACCGGTCACGAGGTTGGCTTGGCCTTCCAGCGAGTCAACAAGAAATTCAAATTCCAACTCGCTGTGATCTAAGTTATTCCCAAGATCAGCAATGTCGACGGGCAAGGATGCAGCATACTGCACTTCCCGCGTCATCTTGCCCAGGCTGTTATAAGTCCACTGGGTGACATAGCCTTCGGCATCGACCTGCCCGACCTTACGGCCCGCCGCATCGTAATAGAAAGTGGTGTCGGCCCAGGTCTGAGTTGTCCCGACATGGGAGACCAGGACGGATTGCTTGATCAGCAAGCCTTGGGCGTTGTACTGGTTGCGCGTGGTCTTGCCGGTTGCCGACGCTTCCACCAGGTTGCCCTGCAGGTTCAACTGATAGGCAGTCGGTTCCACCGTCTCGATCACCCGGCCAGCCTGGTCGTAGCGGTAAAGGATCGCCCGGTCATACGGGCTGGCCCGATCGGGCAACAGCAGTGCTGACCGTTCCTGGTTCAGGTCGTAACCTTCTTTGCGACCAGGCGCCAGATCGAGCTTGGTAGCATGGCGAACCAGCGAAGTACGGTTACCGATCGCGTCGTAGTTGTAGGCAGTCAGATAGCCCTCGCCATCCGTTTCCAGGATAATGCGACCGAGCTTGTCGTAGGACTTGTAGCGCCAATTGCCGCCCACATCCTCGTGCGCCACGGCATTGCCGAAGCTGTCGTAATAGGTGGTACTGGTTGGGGTAAACGGGGTATCACCCAGGCTGGTGCGGTTCAGATCAGTCCCGTTGTAGATCGTATCGTTAACGACCTCCGGTGTACTGCCTACCGTCCCGAACCCCACCTGCTTGAGCGTAGTCTGCCGGCCGGCTCTGTCGTAGGCGAACTCGCTGACGCGCTCCATGCCGGCAATGCCGGCGGCTTCAGTGCGTTTGACGAGATTACCCATGCTGTCATAGTCAAACCGCGTGACCAGCTGGACACGTTGCGGTGCGGCATCGGGGCTGGTGCGGATGTCGACAGCATCGGTGGTTTCGGTGAGCTTGCGACCCAACGCGTCATAGGTGTATTGGGTACGTAGATCACCTGCGCTGCTGGCCAACGATTGCTTGATTGACTCAGCCATCGGCCGGCTAGTATCGACCGGTTTGGCGTAGCGGATTGACTCGGCAATTTGACCCAGGCTGTTATAGCGCTGTTCGGTCACGACGCCGTTTGCATCGCAACTGAAGGTCTGGCGGCCCGAGGTATCATAGACAAAGCGGGTCGCATTGTCCTTGGCATCCCACTTCGCCACCATATTGCCCATGGCGTCGTACTCAAACCGGGTGGTCAGCTTCAGTCCGGTGGGGTCGATCGTCTCGGTGAGCTTGCGACCCAACGCGTCATAGGTGTATTGGGTACACAAATCCCCAGTACTACGGGTCAACGACTGTTTGATCGAGATTGCTAATGGCTGACTGTTATCGACCGGTTTGGCATAGCGGATGGTCTCGATCACCCGGCCCATGCTGTCATAGCGCTGCTCGGTCACTACACCGTTTGCATCGCTGCTGAAGGTCTGGCGGCCTTTTGCGTCATAGACATACTGCGTTGTGAGATCACTCTGTTCCCGATGTGGCCGCAACATGGCCAATGTCATCGATGTGCTGCGGGCGACATACACCCCGTCCCGACCAAAGCCGATCAGGTCAGCTTTACCGTCACCGTTCACATTCGCCAGGAAGCGAGGGGTGAGGTGCTGGCTGGGCCAGTCTGCACTATGTGCAAAGGCCATTTCAGTCGACCCACTGGGGAAGCCGGATCCGGAAGACAGGTAAACCGATGTCCCACCATGCCCCATCCCCACCAGATCCGCTTTGCCATCCCCATTCACATCGCCCAGCAGACGGGGATAAAGGTCCTGGCTCGACCAACCACCCGCATGGGTACCCATGCCCGATAACCACTGGGTCATCGCGCCAAAGCCGGTGAACTGGGTGCCCGATCCTTGCGCCAAGGAGACATAGACGCCATCGGCCGCGAAGCCCACGATGTCGGCTTTGCCGTCCCCATTCATGTCCGCCAACGCCCGTGGGCGCTCAGTCTGGCTGGTCCAGCCCGTCGACCGCATGAACTGAGGGCTGGTATGTACATGGGTCAACCCAGATCCCGTCGACAGATAGGTCGTGGCCCCCTCAGCGCTGAAACCGACGATATCGGCTTTGCCATCCCCATTCACATCGGCGACCAGACGTGGATAAGTATCTTGATTGATCCACCCTCCTGCATCTCGGCCCATGTTCTGCAACCAACGGGTGGCTAGCCCAAAGCCGGTGAAGTGGGTACCGTTGCCTTGCGCCAAGGCCACGTACACCCCATCGGTGCCGAAACCCACCAGGTCGGCACGGCCATCCCCATTCATGTCGGCCAGGGCACGCGGCATGATGTTCTGGCTGGTCCAGCCTGACTCCGCACGCATCTGCGTGCCAGTGGGACCAATACCGAACAGGTTGTTCTCGTTGGCGATAAAGGTGAACAGGGAATCTGAACCGATACCGACCAGGTCAGCACGGCCATCACCGTTGATGTCGCCAACCAAGCGTGGGAAGGACTCCTGGTTCTGCCACCCACCTGCATTCTGACCCAGGATGGCATCCCATCGCTCAGGCGTGTTGAACAGCCCATTACCGCCATGCGACCAGACGCGATGGGTATAGCGGGTCGACTGAGTACGGTTGCCCACCCCATCGTAGGTATATTCGGTCAGGTAGCCTTCGGCATCGATCTCACCGCTGATGCGGTTGGCGCTGTCGTACAGCGTATGGGTACTGCGGTTGGCGGTATCCTTGGCATAAGGATCGCTGCGCAATAAGGCTTCAAGCTCTACTTGGGTGATCTGTGGATTCGGGATCGCTTTGGCGTATTGGGTGGTGCGGATCAGCCGGCCTGCTGCGTCGTACTGCTTCTCGGTGACTTCACCGAGGGCATTGATGCTGTAGCGTTGGCGACCCGCTGCATCGTAGCTATGCCGGGTAATGACATCACTTTGCTCCCGATGCGGACGCAACAGCGCCAATGTCATCGACGTGCCTCTGGCGACATACACCCCATCCCGACCAAAGCCGATCAGGTCAGCTTTACCGTCACCGTTCACATTCGCCAGAAAGCGCGGTGTGAGGTGCTGGCTGGGCCAGTCTGCACTATGTGCAAAGGCCATTTCAGTCGACCCACTGGGGAAGCCGGATCCGGAAGACAGGTAAACCGATGTCCCACCATGCCCCATCCCCACCAGATCCGCTTTG
>NZ_JBQXDJ010000093.1:9792-11448 GCF_052601015.1 Chitinimonas violaceus
TACTGCGGTTGGCGGTATCCTTGGCATAAGGATCGCTGCGCAATAAGGCTTCAAGCTCTACTTGGGTGATCTGTGGATTCGGGATCGCTTTGGCGTATTGGGTGGTGCGGATCAGCCGGCCTGCTGCATCGTATTGTTTCTCGGTGACTTCACCAAGGGCATTGATGCTGTAGCGTTGGCGACCTGCTGCGTCATAGGCAAAGCGGGTGGCGTTGCCGTTCGCATCCCACTTCGCCACCACATTGCCCATGGCGTCGTAGTCGAAGCGCGTCGTCAGCTTCAACCCCGCCGGGTCCACCGTCTCGCTGATCCGCCTTCCTGCATTGTCGTAGGTATACGCGGTGGTCTTGGCGGCTGGCGTGCCCGCGCCTTCTGTGACACTAAGCGTACGGCCCTGGTCGTCGTAGCGGTATTCGGTGCGTAGCTGCAATCCCCCCTCGTCCACCACCACCGCCGTGAGTTGTCCCTGGCGGTCGAAGTGGTTGCGGGTGATCACGCCATTGGCGTCCGTGCTGGTGACCGTGCGGCCCTGTCCATCGAGGGTCACGCTGCTGGTCAGCTTCAAGCCCGTTGGATCGATCTGCTTCTGCAGTTGCCGGTTGGCGGCGTCGTACTGGTATAGCGTGACGGTGCCATTGGCATCGGTTGTGCTGATGACATTGCCGACACTGTCGTAAGCCTTGCGGCTGGTATTGCCCAACGCATCGGTCGTGCTTTGCAGTTTGCCGTCAGCGCTGTACTGGTAAGTCGTGGTGTTGCCATTGCCATCGGTGAGCTGGATGACTTCACCGTGCCGGTTACGCTCGCTGCTGGTCTTCACCCCATCCGCTGTCGTGACAGTGATGCGGCGCTTGGCGCTGTCGTACTCGGTGGTGGTGGTGTGGCCCAATGCATCGGTCTGTGTAAGGACACGGTCGAAGGCGTCGTAGGTGGTGGTGCGTCGGGCATTGAGGGGATCGGTAACGACCACGGTACGGCCGAGCCGGTCGTAGTCGGTACGGGTGGTATAACCATTGGCGTCTGTCAATGCGATTGCACGGCCAAACGCGTCATATTCCGTCGCCCTGACAACATTCAGGCCGTTCTCATCCTGCTTGGTTGAGATCAACTTACCGCGTGCATCGTATTGGAAGCGAGTGGCGTTCACCCGCGTTGCGTCGATTGGACTTACCACCAAGTCAACTTCACCAAAGGCAGTGTAGGTCGTGCTGGTGGTCTTACCCAGGCTGTCCAGGGCTTCCTTGACCAGCCCGCGTAAGGTGTAATTGATCCGGCTGGTCTTGTCTTCCGCCGCATTGGCCAGCTGCTCGAACTTCGTCTGGGTGGCATCGCTCAGCAAGCCGCCGTCAATGTTTGTTAGATCGCTGAGGCGCTGGGTGAACGCGGTGGTACTGCTGATTTCACCAAAGGCGGTGTAATCCGTCTTACGCACCTCGCCGAGGGCATTGACGGTGTAACGCAACTGACCCGCTGCATCGTAGTAATAACGGGTCTTGCTGCCCCGGGCATCGGTGCTGCTGATGCGTCTTCCGGCATTGTCGTAGGCATAGGTGGTGGCGTGTTGCTTGCGCAATGCATCGAGCTGGTCCGCGGTCACGTTAGCCAAGACTTCGGGATAGCCGAGCCGCTTGCGTTCGGCTTTGGCGCTGTCCGTGT
>NZ_JBQXDJ010000094.1:0-11122 GCF_052601015.1 Chitinimonas violaceus
GGGCCAGCGCACCGGCGCCACTGGTACGGGTAATGTTGATTTCATTGACGCCAGGTACAAAGTGCGCGGCATTCCGACCACCATTGCCTTGCGCACCAAAGGCCAGGCCAAGCTTGCCCCCAAGCCCAATTGCAGCAGGGGGAATACCCATAGCCGTTGCCAAGTCGTGTAAGGCATCGAAAGCAGCGTTAACGTGCTGCTGGCGTTCATCCTGGCTCACCCAGTTACCAAAATTCACCCCACGGAAGTTGAACGTCTGTTCCAGACGTTCAGGCGTGATGTTCTCACCGGGGTTACGGCGGTCTACGCCTTTGCGTTCCCATCCACCATCGTTCGGCGCAACATCCTTGTCCGGCTCGGTGTCCGATTTGCGGGCAGTCTGGCGCTGTGCCGCTTCGATGGCTTCTGCCTCGCTGGCAAAGTCCCCGAGTATTGACTTGCCCTTGTTCAGTAAAAGGAAGCGATTGGCGCGTTTCGCTACCGCTTCATCTACCGCATCTTGTGCCACCTCCTTGGTCTCAAAGCGGCCCAGGTTCTCGGTGGTCGTGGCATCCAATGAGAGTGTTGCCAGGAAGTGCCCCGATAGACGCTGAGCGATATTCGGCGTTACGTTGCCGGTGGCGATGATATGGAAGCCTTGTTTTTGCCAAGCCGCCTGCTTGGCTGGCCAACCATCCTTGACCGCCTTGAGCGCATCCAACACGCTACGGATGTCCCACTGCATGGCACTCACGGCTTTGTTGCCCACGGCCATGGCACGATCATTTTCCGGGGTACCGCGACTGAAGCGCTCGCCAGCGGCCTGCTTCGGAAACAGGTCGGCAAACAACGGCATGTTGCTGATGTCCCGTTTCAAGGACGAAAGGGTGTCGCCAAAGGTCTGTTTGCCGGCTTGGCGGGCGGCAGCATGTTGAACCAGGATTTCCCACAGCGCCGCTTGGCGCTCCTTGTTGTTCAGCAGTGCATTGGCCGATTCGCGCAACTCGCCGACCACCTCGATATAGGTCTGTAATGCTTGATCGCTGACGGCGGGCGATTGCTTAGGAATCGTGTCGTACACCTGCTTGACCAAGTGGGCGATAACGGTGAACCCTTCCCGCTGGTCTTCCGGTACCGCCGCGATAATGGACGTCCAATTCGGGCGTGCCCATATCTTTTCCTTGCTGGCCAACTTGAGCTTCAGGGTGTCGTTCTCATCCTTGATCGCGTCCCAGGTCAACCCACCGTTCCGAAAAATCCCCTTACGGTTCCAACGCAGTGCATCCCCAACGTCTTCAAGGTTCGACTTCGCCTTGGATACAGCATTCGCAGACAACTTGCGCGTGGTCTTCTTTTTCTCATGCGTGCTGGGCGTGTCAGTGTGCGTGGGTTGTTGCAATACATCGCCAGCAACTGAGACCGATGGTGCTTCTTTGGTAGAGGGCTCATCTACCCTCGTTTCCAACACGATAGGCTTGGCCTCTGATGCTGATGCATCGGAGTTCAATGCCTGCTCAGGCTTACTGTTCTTAACCGCTGGGGTATCTGCTGCGTGCGTCTTGGCAGAGGTGGTTTGCGCCGTCTTGTTTACTGACTCGACAGACTTTGGCTGAACTTCGTAGACCGTGACATGTTTGCCATTGGGCGCCAACCGTTCAACGGCAACAGGCGCATGTGTATCCGTCAGCTTCTTCTTGTCGATATACGCAGCAGCACGTTCTGCCGACGTAAACCACTTAAACGACTTCTCTGTTGGCTTTGTCAGCGCCACCTGCTTAGGGGCAACCTCAGTTACGTTGTTGGCAGCCTTGGAATGTTCACGTTCACTCAATACCTCTTCCGATAGTGAGGCAGCTTGTTGAACCTGCCTACCTGCAGCAGGACTAGGCATTTGCTGTGGTGACTCAAGCTTGCCGGCTTCAGATACTTTGGCTTTAACCTTTGATGTATCTGGCCGAGCAGACTGCTTGATAGTTGAATTTGCTGATACAGGCTCAGATTCCGCGTTTCGCATAGCGGCGTTTCTGCCTTCTGTAAGGTGCGCTAAGGCAGCATCACTTTCCTGCCACACCTTCTGTGCGCGGGCCAGTGCTGGTGCGGTCTTCGCTTGAAATTCCACCAACGCTTTGCCTTGCAGCGTGCTGGCACGTGCTTGAATCTTGCCGATTTCACGCAAAGCGCCGTCACGCCTTGCTGTAAGCGTCGCCTTATCAAGGGTACGTTGTTCCCTAGGTGCGACAGCGGCCAGTTGGTCGCTGGATTGACCTGCAGCGTTGGTATAGAGCGTGCCCGACTTATCAGGCAGTGCGAGCATCCCCTCTGTAGCAGCGTCAGTTTTCAAAGGTTGAACAGGATCACTGGCAGGCGAGGCTTGGGATAGCCCTGCTATTGCGGCTTCACTCTCCTGCCAGGCTTGCTGAGCACGTGCCAGTGCCGGGGCGCTGTTGGTTTGGTATAGAGCTAATGCCTCGCCTTCCAACTCACTGGCTCGTTGCTGAATCTTGCCAATGACACGGAGCGCACCGTCACGCCGTCTTGTATGTGCATCTCGTTCTTTAGCCAGTTGCTCATTTGGTGCGACATCAGCCAGCTGTTCACTGGCAACCCCAAATTGGTTGGCGTACAACGTGCCGGACTTGTCGGGTAAAGCACGGACTTCCGGTGCCACCGGAATGGCAACGCCATCGGGCGTTACGTTGTACTTTTCCGCACGGGGTCTGCTGGCTTTTTCTGGTGCAGGTATTGCCTCATCGGCGCTGACGTATTCTCCACTGGGACGATAGATTGCGGGCAGGTTCGTGGTGCCCGTAACGGGTGGTGAGGTAGGAACAGCAGCACGTCCCGATTCAAAAGGCTTACCCAAGACATGGATTCCTCCACCCAGCAAGCCACCAACAGCTGCACCAGATAATGCAGCAGGGCCGACACCGCGCCATGCATCCTTACTTGGGTCTAGATGATCGCGTTCCGCTGCATTCTGGATGTACTGTTCAGCTCCGGACTGTAGGAACTCCTGTCCAGCCTCCTTGCCGACATCCTTCGCCGCAGACTTTGCCATGCCAACAAGGCCATCGCCGGCAAGCGAGGCACCGGCACGGCCAGTTACACGATTGAACACCGAGCCCAGTGCACCGCCACCAGTAAGGACACCGATACCGCCCGTGGAGATCATGGTGTTTCGTAACACTTGGCTGGCGGTCTCATCCGCAACAGCCTTACGCGCCGCCAATGGGTCACGCGTTTGCTGCAGCGTGGCCCGATAGGTCGGGTTTTGCAGCAGAACATCTTCAGGCGTCGCTGCAAGGTCCATCACCTTGGCGTGGGTCTGCTCTGCATTGACCAAGGCAGCTTGCCCGCCTTCTGCGACGCCCATACCGATTGCGCCCGGCGCGGCCATTAATGCCTTCTGCACCAATGTCGCCGTGCCTGCCTCAGCCGCTGCTTGTGCACCCTTGGCAACGGCAAACCTCCCCAGACCAGACTTGGCAGCCAAGCCGATCACACCACCGACTGGCGCAGTCGCTACCATGCCGGGCACGCTGCGTGATGCTGCCATCAGTGTGGATTGCAGTGGAGTATCACCCAGACTGTAGTCATCGGTGACGATGGGGTTGTTGGCGACGGATCGACCACCACCGGACATATCGTCCACCCAGTAGCGTTGTGCGGTCTGGCCAGCATCGCGGATCGCGCCACCCAAGCCATCAGCACCGAGCTTTTGCAGGCCGTAGCCGGCTGCCGCGACTAAATCGCCGGCTCCGGCAGCAGCGGATTTGACGTAATCCATGCCGCTCGCCTTGGGCGTGTAGCCAGTGGCTGCCATGTACTGCTGTGGTGTCATTGTCCCCGCGAAGTCGCGGTTGTAGATACCAACCATGACGGTGTGGTCATCAAGTTGGTCGAGCTGAGGATTTTGGGTGCGAATTTGGTCGAGAGTGCGGGGCAGCGCCATGAGCAGGGAACCAGTGACAATCAAAGCATCGATTGTCTAGCGCGTTCCCGGTGACCTTGCGCATTACCACTCTATGTCTTGGTGTTATCAGTGCGTTGCACCGAAAACCTGCTGAAATCGCCTAGGTGTTTTCCCTCGAAACGAGAGCAGGGTGTCCACCTTACTGCGGCAGAGAAAGTGAGAAAATCGAAGTGAATTTGTTTTCTCTACTCTCGTCAGTGCAAGAACTGGTCAGGGTTAGCGCTTATTCCCGGCTTCTCCCCGGTCAAAACTTTGCTTCAAGCGGCAACAAAAATGCTTTCCTGACAGCCACTTACCGGGATGCCTGACAAATTGACACGTCCACCACTGCCGGATACCCTGCACGCCGCATGAATTAGTGTTTCCTCACAGACTAACTATCCAACTTTGGACTTTTCTCTTCACGCACAGTGCTGACTGCAAGGGCCTTACCCCTAGTCTTGATCGATGATTTTTGATCGTCCGGAACGCCCCATACCATTCAGCGTCCCATGACTAAGCGTTTGTGTTGACGACTAACCTGAATAAATTCTGAGGCGATCGCACGCCTACACATATCAATCCATTCCATTTATTTGATTCTTGGATATTTCAGATGCCACATAAAATGCGCAACAAAAATAATGCATCCCTTTGCTTACTCACGGCCTTAACTTTGGCTTCACCTCTAGCAATGTCTGAGGTGACCAAGCCAAAATATCGACATAATGTTATTTGGCACTCATCTTTTGAAGCTGCCAAGAATGAATTAATCAGTGGCTACATGGGAGCTGGTCCAGGATGCATAAACATCAAATGGATATTTAAAGGCGTAGATTGGTACACCAATACCGCCACCTGGGAAGCAAGGCATCCTGAACTACCTACCTGTAATAAAAATGGCTTTCACCAAGTACATGCAACTTGCGGAAATTATGTAACTACCAAAGCTGATCCCGGAGGTGCTTGGTGTGGTACCGACTGTCCCGACGATCAGTATCCGGTGGAAGGCGCCGAACCACCTGTCTGCAAACCTATCCCAGGCCTTGGCGATCAAAATGGCTCTGGGGGTGGTTCAGGCGGAAGCGGCGGTTCTGGTAGTAGCGGTTCTGGTGGCGGCTCAGGAGGAAGTGGGGGCGGCGGAGGTAGTGGCGATCCAGGACCTGATCCTAACCAGGGTAGCTCATGCCAAGAGTCGGGCAACCCAATCAATACCGCAACAGGTAACAAATATCAGCGCGAAGATGATTTCTCCAGCGCCAGCCGTATTCCCTTTTCCCGCCACTACAACAGCGCCTCGGGTACCGTAGAGAATGGTTTGGGCAAGGGATGGCGCCATAACTGGCAAGCCCGCATTGTGCCCATTCACGGTGTGATTGGTACTAAGCCTGCTGATGTCTCCACCAAATTCACCTGGCCCACACAAAATAGCCCGGCCACCATTCGTAGTTATCGTATTGAACGACCCGATGGCTCCTCGGTGGGTATTACTCGTGATGGCGGCCTTCTCGATCCTGCCATCAAGCGACATCTCAGTGTCTCCGTCAGCAATAACGAGATCACGCTAACCTCGACGACCACCGTCGAGAAATACGATGCCGAAGGTAAGCTGACCTCACTGCAATATGTCGGTGGCCGATCCTACACACTGAGTTATCAAAACGGCTTGTTAAGCAAAGTCAGCGAAAATGGTTCTACATTCAGCCTGACCTTTACCCACGACGCAACAACCAAGCGTTTGCTGAAAGTCGAGACCGCAGGCAAGAACAGTGTGAGCTATGGCTATAGCAATGAAGGCTTGCTGACCAGTGTCACCTATGCCGATCGTACCCAGCGCCAGTATCTTTACGATGATGCCAAGAAACCAGGCCTGCTGGCCGGCATTATTGATGAAGCACAGAAACGCTATGCCACCTGGGCTTACGACGAGAACGGCCGTGCTGTACGTTCAGCCCATGCCAACGGGGTCGATGCCGTCACCTTGGCTTTTGGTACGGATGCCGATGGCACATGGACCGATGAAACCTCACCGCTAGGCGCTAAACGTCGCTACCACTTCAAGAAGATAGGTGGCGGTTTCTTTATTACTGGCAATAGCCAACCTGGTGGCGCCGGCTGTAACGCAAGCCAGAGCCAGCTTGTCTACGATGCCTACGGCAATGTGACGCAATCGACCGACTTCAATGGCCTTATCACGCGTTACGAATACGATTCCACCCGCAAGCTGGAAACCAAACGCATCGAAGCGCCAGGCAAGCCTGAAGAATATGTGGTGACAACTACGTGGCATCCAACATTTTCGCTCCCTACGACGACCATTGAACCCGGTATCAGAACCGATTTTTCTTACGATGAATCAACCGGCAACCTGACGTCTAAAGCGGTGTCCGATTACCGTAGCTACGTCAATCTAGGTTGGAACTGGACCTACGACGCACAAAACCGCCTCATCAGCGCCAAAGACGCTACCGGCCTCATTACTTCTTATACCTACGATGCCTCCGGCAACCTCGCTACCGTCACAGAACCTTCCGGTTTAGTGACCCGCTATACGCAATACACCGCGGATGGCTTGCCACTGAGCATTACTCGACCTACTGGTGATGTGGTCACGCTAACCTACGACCCACGCGGTCGATTGATCAGCCAGAAGGTTGGCGCATTGACCACGACCTACAGCTATACCCCCACCGGCCTGCTCAGCACCGTTTCCACACCTGACGGCAATCAACTGACTTACACCTATGACGATGCGCAGCGGTTGACGGGTGTGCGTGACAAGCTTGGCAGCAGCACCCGCTATGTGCTGGATGCCGCTGGCAACCGTACCCGAGAAGAAGTTGAGGCCGGCAGCAGCCTCAGTGTGCTGATCAAGCAGATTGAAGCTGAAATGATTGCCCTCACCCAACCCATGCCGCAAGCGAGTTAAGTCATGCCATTCACAACACATAAACGCCTGCTTGCGCTGGCTGCAGCCTTTGCCCTTGCGACACCCACAAGCGCCGCAGTTATTCAAAGTGTGGACAAGGAATATGACCAGCTGGGCCGTCTCAGCAAGGAATCCCGTCCTGATGGGAGTTGGGTCAGCTATGGCTACGATCCCATGGGGAATCGCACCGAAATGCGCGACAACCTGGGCCGGGTCACCACTTATACCTATGACGCACGTAACCGCTTGAGCAGCATGACCGACCCCGAGCGTGGTGTTACGCGCTATGACTATGACACCCAGCAAGGCTCAACCAGTGTGACTGATCCACGTGGTCTGGTGACGACCTATTACCTTGATGGGCGGGGCAATGTCATACAAGTCAACAGTCCCGATACTGGCACGACGCGCTATACCCGTCGTGGTGATGGGCAACTATTGACGAGCACCGACGCCAAGAATCAGACAACCCAGTACGAATACGATACGGGCGGCCGCGTCAGCAAGATCACCTTTGCCGATGGCAAGGTGCAGACCTATGCCTATGGGGCCAATGGCACCCCTGGCGCGGACATGGTCACGCAAGCAACCGATAGCAGTGGCAAGACCGTCTACACCTATGGTCCTTACAGCCGCATCGCCACGGAAAAGCGCACGATCTGGAACAAGGATTACACAACCAGCTATGGCTACGACACCGCAGGCAGGCTGAACAAGCTGACCTACCCGAGCGGCAGATTGGTCACCTACTTCTACGACAACGTTGGTCAGGTCAACAAGATCACCACCAAGCAAGGCACTGCTGCCGAGAAGATTGTTATCCAGAACCTGAAATACCGGCCATTCGGCCAAGTCACTGGTTGGACCTTTGGCAATGGCGAAGTCCGCACAACAGGTTATGACAACCTGAACCGGATGACCAGCCTGAGCCTCGGTGACAGCACACTGACGCTGAGTTATGACACCGGCAGCCGTATCACCAGCCAGAAAATCAGCGGTGGTTGGTGGGAAAGGATGTTGCAACGCCTGGGGCTGCCGATTGGGCAAACCCATAGCTATGGCTACGACAAGCTGGACCGCCTGACCGAGTGGAAAGACGGCCGCATCCTGCAAGTTAGAGGGAATGCATTTCCGGGCAGCCAAGGCTATGGCTACGATGCCAACGGCAATCGCAAGTCTTTGCGTAGCGATGATGCCGTCTACCCACAGGATATCGACGCCAACAGCAACCGGCTGAAAGCCAGCTCGGGTAATGATGGTAGCAATCCTGTTTACCAATACGACGCCAATGGCAGCCGTACCAGTGGCAATGGCACTTACAGCTACGATGCGCGTGGCCGATTGATTGAAGCGTCTGGTGCGCAATTCACGATTAATGGCCTCGGTGAACGGGTTGCCAAGACCTACCAGGGTACCACCACCCTGTTCCACTATGACCAGTGGGGCCGATTGGTTGCCGAGTCGGATCAAACCGGCAAATTCAAACGCGAGTACCTCTATCTTGGCAGCACCCCGATTGCGCTCGTTGATAACGGCATCGATGTTCGTAACATCCATACCGATCACCTGGGCACACCACGACTCATCACCGACGCCACCAAACGCGCCATCTGGGCGTGGGAACTCGGAGAGCCGTTCGGTGCGTCTAACGCCAATGAAGACCCAGAAGCCACCGGCGCCAAGTACACCTTCAACCTGCGCTTCCCGGGGCAGTATTTCGATAAAGAAACGGGCAACCACTACAACTATTTCAGGGATTTCGACCCTAAGACTGGTCGCTATTTGCAGAGTGATCCGATAGGATTGCTGGGGGGGACCAACACCTACACCTATGTCAACGGGAATCCGCTTAGCTATATCGATCCACTAGGGTTAGCAGTCAAAAACTGCAAAACCGTCTTAAAGCTTCCTGGCTTTGACATTCAAAAATGTGAAAAAGATGGTTCGACGCCTAGCGAACAAGATGCAAAAGATGCTACAAGAATGTCCGATAAAGAATTGGATAAGGCATGCAAAAATAATCAATATAAAGATGCTCATGATATGAAGCGAGATTTAAATCTTGACTCAAAAAGTGATATCTTTGTGGATAAAAATGGCAACATGTATTCTGGTCCAAGAAAAGGCACTGGCATACCTAAATATCTACACATGAATATTAATGGATGGTAATTAATATGAAAGATTTGTTGTTGGTGGATTTTCAGTTGTTAGGGACTAATGTATTACCTTCGGAAATAACAAAGGTAACTGGCATTACACCTAACGTTGCTTTAATGCGTGGAGAACGTAATAAATCTAAAGATTTACCACGGCAAAATATTTGGTCAATCCAGTCTGCAATCGATTCTGAAGAAGTAGCTGACCATTGGGATGATTTAAAGGTTAAAATCTCCCAACAAAAAGAAACCATTCGAGACATAGCACAGACAGGAGTTGTTCGTTTTACGATCGTTATTAGAGGTGGTGCTAGAATTCCATCACTTCAAATACCGCCAGAAATGTCAACGTTTGCTGGTTATATTGGAGCCGTTATTGATATCGATCATTTACAGAGTTAAAAACCTGGAATCTAAATAGCGAATTCAAGGTTCCAGTTGACCTTGCCAAGCATGAAGCTCTTGATTTAGCTAATCTGTTGATTCGCTTAGTCAAGGAACAGAGGTGAGCCTGACGACAGATCATCGTTGCTAGTGCACAAATTCCAGCAAAATAGAAACAGAATAGCCGTTAACCAAAGCAAAGCCGGTGAGGATTGCTCCCGCACCGGCTTTATTCATCGACGGACAAGTAACGCAGCCAATACTTCAAAGCTCGAAATCATCATCACTGCGCACCCAGTCGGCATTCCCGTCCAAATGCCCGCACTCATCCCGGTCGGTCCACCATTCAGGTGAGCCAGATTCGGCGCAGTGGTCGATAACATTGCAACCGGGTACCCTTGTGCGCAGCGCGGTAAATCGCGTCTAGAGAAAATTGTTCTTTATTGCTGTTATTGCGCCTGTGTGAACGCGCTGGAACCCGCATGGCGTCTGGGTTTGGTGGATGTCGGTACGACGGAATGCGTCAGGGCCAACTATCTATGGCTATGTCAACGGAAATCCGCTGAGTTACACCGATCCAAAGGGGTTAAGCGCAATGGCTATTCCTGTTGTGACAGGATTAGGGATGGCATTGTGTGCCCGCGACCCAGTTTGCAGCCGAAATATGCGAAATGTCGGTAGAGACATTTGGAATGCTGGAGCTGCTGCTGCACAGGCTTGTGGCGACGCTGCGGATAAATTCCGAGATTGGTATTTCAATGAGGGAGAGGAAGGGGATGCACCTCCTGTCCCTGGAGCAGAAAAGGAACCAGGTAAAACGCGTGGTCCATCTGAAATTTGGACAAAACCAGGTGGTGTTGAAGAGGCAAATAGAGATTTCGATGGTCTCAAACCTTCAGGGGTAAAAGATATAGGTAATGGTGGCCGTACGGGAGTTTTACCGGATGGAAGAAGAATTGTAGTTAGACCTAATAGCACTGATGGAAGACCTACAGTAGAGATTCAAGATGGTAGAAGTAGAACTAAAGTGAGATATAACTGATGCAAAAATTCGTGCCTATCTTCCAAGACATCATTGCTTCGAAGTCTTTGGAATGTGAGGAGTTACGGGACTCTTCTGATGGCTTGATGATTACTCTGAGAAACGAAGATGGCTTGACGCTAACTGTTCGTTTTCAAGAGCATTTGTCATATCGCCTTCTGGACGAAGGAGACGCATTAGTAGCTATTGATCAATTGGAACAGTCTGGTTGTAAAGGGCAGCGGCTTTATAAAGTAGACAATTCAGAGTTTATCGAGTGGTTCCATAAACAATCCTATGGAATACGTAGCGATGATCAAATAAGCCACTATTCGATCTTTGCCTCAAACGATGTTATTGACGTAATTGCTTTTGATTTGCCTGTCTTAACCTGGGAACCGAATTAACTTCAAAGGTAAAGTTGCAAATCAGATGTCGTTTTAGGAAGCCGGTGCCGGAGCAATCCCACCGGCTTTGTTCATGTGCGCCCAGCATGGGCGCACTCCTGCGGGTGGAAGTCCCGCCGTAAGTTGATCACAGCGAACGAAGTGAAGCGCAACTGCGTGAGGGCGACGGTAATCCCCCCATTTTTAAGGGGAGTCAGAAGTAGCGCTATGCGACCATGGCCAGCCGCTGTATTGGGGTAATACCGCCCAAGGCCATGTTAGGGCGTTCGTGATTGTAGAACCAGATCCAAT